>CABUVB010000166.1 GCA_902494815.1 uncultured Collinsella sp.
CGCATGATGATAGCAAATACAACAAGCGAGATGCCTGCGACTTGCAGGCATCTCGCTTTATCTAAATAACGTGGTTGTGGATCAACCGCTAATTGTTACCCGCCCAAGTATGGTCGGGTTTTCCAAGTGCCGCAGATTGCCGTGAAAGAGGAGCGACGCGTACTTTGGTACGCGAGCGACGGTTTGAACGGCAAGGTGCGGTGCTTGGGAAAGCCGCTTAGCGGTAGCTGACGCTCTGTTGGGAATCCTTGACGACTACGTCGTGGGCGCCGCCTTCGACGATGGAGGTGGAGCTTACCAGGGTCAAGCGCGCCTTTTCCTGGAGCTCGGGGATCGAGAGGGCACCGCAGTTGCACATCGTGGACTTGACCTTATAGAGCGTGCCGCCCACGCCGTCCTTGAGGGAGCCGGCGTAGGGAACGTAGGAGTCGACGCCCTCGACGAAGCTGAGCTTCGCGGCGCCGCCCAGGTCGTAGCGCTGCCAGTTGCGGGCACGCGCAGAACCCTCGCCCCAGTACTCCTTCATGTACTGACCGTTAACGTTGACGCGCTCGGTCGGGCTCTCGTCGAAGCGCGCGAAGTAGCGACCCAGCATCATAAAGTCGGCACCCATGGCAAGGGCGAGCGTCATGTGGTAGTCGTAGACGATACCGCCGTCGGAGCACACGGGCACGTAGACGCCGGTCTCCTCGTAGTACTCGTCACGGGCGCGGCAGACGTCGATCAGCGCAGTGGCCTGGCCACGGCCGATGCCCTTGGTCTCGCGGGTGATGCAGATGGAACCGCCGCCGATACCGACCTTGATGAAGTCGGCACCGCAGTCGGCCAGGAAGCGGAAGCCTTCGGCGTCGACGACGTTACCGGCACCGACCTTGACGTCCTCGCCGTAGTTGGCGCGGATCCACTCGATGGTGCGCTTCTGCCACTCGCTGAAGCCCTCGGAAGAGTCGATGCACAGGACATCGGCACCGGCCTCGATGAGCAGCGGCACGCGCTCGGCATAGTCGCGGGTGTTGATACCGGCACCAACCATGTAGCGCTTGTCGCCGTCGAGCAGCTCGTTGGGGTTGGTCTTGTGGCTGTCGTAGTCCTTGCGGAAGACGATGCCCATGAGGTGATCGTAGTCGTCGACGATGGGCAGGGCGTTGAGCTTATTGTCCCAGATGACGTCGTTAGCAACCTTGAGGCTGATGTTCTTGTCGCCCACGATGAGCTGCTCACGCGGGGTCATGAACTCGGAGACCTTCGTCTGGTGGTCATCGCGGCTGGGACGATAGTCACGGCTGGTGACGATGCCCAGGAGCTTGCCCTTGGGAGTGCCGTCGTCGGTAACCGGCATGGTGGAGTGACCGGTCTTCTCCTTGAGCTCGATGACCTGTTCCATGGTCATATCGGGGGTCAGCGTGGAATCGGACTGAACGAAGCCGGCCTTGTGATCCTTGACGGCCTTGACCATAGCGGCCTCGGACTCGGCACTCTGAGAACCGTAAATGAAGGACAGGCCACCCTCGGTAGCGAGCGCGACACCCATATCGACGCCCGAGACGGACTGCATGATGGCGGAAACCATGGGGATGTTCAGGGTGATTGCCGGCTTCTCACCGCGCTTAAAGCGGGTTAGCGGCGTCTTAAGAGAGACGTTGTTGGGGATGCACTGCGAGGACGAGTAACCAGGGACCAGCAGATACTCCGAAAACGTGTGGGACTCACCGGGAAAGAACGTAGCCATGTTTCTCCTTTTTCCATGCGACCGGTCGGCTGCAGGCCTCGTAGGACCCAGCCCAACCTTGGGCGCCCAATACTGGGGAAGTATCTTAACGCACTTTGACTGCTACAATGCATGATTTAAGAAGAGCACACGAGGGTTTGACGCAGGCTTTGCGTTTGCCCAGCAAACACTTTAGCGGGAAGACGTGGAGCACATGGAGTACAAGACGACGGCAAAGTTGGTCATTCAAGCGTGCGACAAGGATCTGCCGGGCGTGTTCGGCCACGGCTGCGTCTTACTGCTGCAAGGTATTTCCCGCGAGCACTCGCTCAACCGCGCCGCCAAGGGCATGGGCATGGCGTATTCCAAGGCCTGGCGCATCGTGAACGAAGCCGAAGGCCAGCTGGGCTGCAAGCTCATCGAGCGCGACGGCGCCCGCGGATCCACCCTCACCCCCGCCGGAGAGCGAGCCATAGCGGTCTACGAGGAGCTGCAGGCCGACATCAACAACGTCATCGCCACCAAAGCCAACGATCTCATCGCCAGCATCAAAGAGTAGCCCATTTGGGACGGGGCCTTATAGCCACACAACCCCTTCTCATAAGTTGCGGTGAAATAGGGACTGTTTATGCGGTTAAAGCCGTAAATCAATCCATATTTCACCGCAACTTATGGAGTCGAGGATGATTTAGCTATTTGCGGAGGGCGTTGTCTAGGGTGGCGGCCACGATCAAGGGGTCGTCGGTACCGGCGAAGAGGCAGACGGTGCTCCCCTGCTTGCCGCGTGGGGCCGAAAGGCGCGTCGTTGCGCCGCCGGCGGGCGATGTACGAAACTCCCCCGGCAAAGCATCGAACAGCTCTCCCGCGCTACGCTCGATAAGGTCAAATTCAACTGCCGGGCCAAAGCCGTGCTCGAGGATTCCCGTTGCAACCGCATGGTCGGGATGCGAGCTCAGCCCGGGATAGCGCACGTTGCGCACCAGCTCGTTGGCGGCCAGATACTCGGCCAGCGCACGGGCGCGGTCGAAATGCGCCTGCATACGGACGTCGAGCGAGTCCAGTCCCCGCTCCAGCACACCGGCCTCGTCAGCAGTCAATTCAAACTTGGCCAAGCCACAGCCCTCAAGCAGGGCATGCGCGCACTCGGCCGCGGCATCCACACGATGGCGCTTGAGCTGCGAGCGCGCGACCGATACGGCAACCAACTTGCGCGGAGCATCACCGGCGCATACGCGATCGAGCGCCTCGAGCGACAGCGCAGAACCCAGCCGCAGCGAATCGCAGCCAAAAGCTGACGCCACGGTGTTGTCCACAACCAGCAGCGCATGGGCCTCACGCGCCGCCCGACCCAGCGCACGAAGATCAGGCACACGCAGACCAAACCCGCCGATGGAGTTGACGAACCACCACAGGTGCGGACCCTCAGCGTCAAACGAGCCGGCAAAGCCACCGGACGCCGCAGCAAACGCCTCGACAGACGGCTCCCCCACCATCACAACATCGCAGCCGTCAAATCCGCTCGCAAACGCATCGGCAAAGTCGTCCGCAAAGACCACCAGGCGGTCACCGGGACGCACAATCCCCAGCTGCGACAGCGCTGCTGGCACATGCGAGGCCACAAGCAACCGCGCCTCACGCGCGCCGTTCCTCAAAGCCCAGGCCTCTTCTAGCTGCTGCACGCCCATACGGCAACCTCCCTTCATTAACAAAAACCCACGATGCGGATGTTTCCCGCATCGTGGGTAACGGCTGCAGTATAGCGCCGATATGCGACGAATCGCCTAGATGATGAGCGTATGATAGGTCACGCTCGCACCCAGAGCGTCAACGGTCACGCCATAGGACTCGGGATAGATGCGCGTCGAAAACACGAGAGAGCCATCGTTCACAAACACCTCGACCGAAGAGACATCGCCAACAATGCGCACGTTGCGCACCTCGTCGACGGGCTCCCAGCGCACGGTACGACCGCAGCCGGCAGAAGCGCGACCCTCATCGGTAAATCGCATCTCAAAGCGCGAGGGCAGTTCGCCCTCGGCGGGCACAAACGCCAGCTTCAGCTCGCCATCAACGATTGCGGTAAATGCGCCGTCGACACCGTCGACAACAACGTCAAAGCAGGTGTCGCCGGCAACCTCCAACGAACCCTCCCCCATACGCACCGAGGCATAATGGTGCTCGATCTCGCGCACCGGCTGCTGCAGCACCACGCCGCCGGCACCGGCTGTAAGCTCACGCGGCACTGTCATGCAGTGCTGCCAGCCGCACGCCACGGTGGGCGCATTGTCATAGGTCGGCTCATCGGGCATGCCCATCCAGCC
>CABUVB010000167.1 GCA_902494815.1 uncultured Collinsella sp.
CGATAGCCAGAACATGTCCGATGAGGTGCGCGCCCGCCTGCGCGCCATTCCTTCCGTCAACGAGCTGCTTGCCGAGTGGCCGGTGGTGAAGGCGGCGGGGGAGACCTGCGACGCGGTGGTGCATGCTGCCGTCACGGCCGAGCTCGACGAGGAGCGCGCCGCCATTCGCGCCGGTGCCGCCCCGCGCTCTAAGCGCGAGCTGGCATCGGCTATTGAGTGGCGTGCCCACCGCTCCGCGCTGCCGAGCCTGCGTCCCGCCGTCAACGCCACGGGTGTTGTTATCCATACCAATCTGGGTCGAGCCCCGCTCGCGGAGTCGGCGGCCAAGGCCGTGGCCGAGGTTGCGCGCGGGTACAGCACGCTCGAGTACAGCGTGGACACCTGCTCGCGCGGGTCGCGCAAGGAGCACGCTGCACAACTGATTCGCTCTCTCACCGGTGTCGAGGACGCGCTTGTGGTCAACAACAACGCCGCCGCGGTGCTGCTGGTGCTGGCGACCCATGCCGCAGGCAAGGAGGTCATCGTCAGCCGCGGCGAGCTTGTCGAGATCGGCGGCAGCTTTCGCATTCCCGATGTCATGGCGGCTTCGGGCGCCAAACTCGTCGAGGTCGGCGCTACCAACCGCACGCATCTGACAGATTATGAGCAAGCCATCACGCCCGATACGGCGATGATCCTTAAGGTCCATCCTTCCAACTATCGCATCGAGGGCTTTCACGAGGAGGTGGGCTCTCGAGAGCTTGCGGCGCTTGCTCACAAGCATGGCCTGCTGTTCTACGAGGACCAGGGCTCGGGCGCGCTGTTGCCCGACGATATCTTGGTGCGCGGCGGCGAAGAAACCACGCCGGCTTCGGTTTCGGCGGGGCTCGATCTGGTGTCGTGCTCGGGCGATAAACTGCTCGGTGCAGCACAGGCGGGCATCATCATGGGCCGTCGTGACCTGGTCCAGGCCTGTGGGTCACATCCGCTTATGCGCGCCCTGCGCCCGGGCAAACTGGCTCTGTCGGCGCTCGAGGCCACGCTGCGTATCTACATGGACGGGGCGGATGTGGCCCATCGCGAGGTGCCGGTGCTCAACATGCTCACGCTTCCGCAGGCTCATCTGGAGCGCCGCGCACGCAAGTTGCGCGATCGTATGGTCGCCGGGCTCGATAAGGCCGGTTGTCCGTGCGCCGTTGAGTTGGAGATTGTCGAGGAATCGTCGACCCCCGGCGGTGGCTCGCTGCCTACCGTCGAGCTGCCAACCATGTGCGTTGCCGTGTGCCTCGTCGATGAGCGTCTTTCCGTTGACGCGCTCAAGCGCTCGCTTGTCCAGGACTTCGACACGCCGGTCGTCACGCGAACTTCGCACGATCGCATTTTGTTTGACGTCCGTACGCTTGTGGGCGACCGCGATATCGAGACGGCGGCGTCGACGCTCGCCGCATGCGTTGAGAAGGCGATTGCTCGATGAGTGAGGTTCAGGTGCTGGTGGAGTGTCCCGTTATCGTTGGCACGGCGGGCCACGTCGACCACGGTAAGTCGGCACTGATTGAGGCTCTGACCGGCAAGAATCCCGACCGTCTGGAGGTTGAGCGCCGTCGCGGTATGACCGTGGAGCTGGGCTTTGGCGAGCTGGCGCTGCCGAGCGGCAAGATCGTTGGCCTGGTCGACGTGCCGGGCCACGCGCATTACTTGCGCGCCATGGTGCAGGGCGCCACGGGTATCGACGTGGCCGTGCTGGTGGTCTCTGCCGTTGAGGGCGTAATGCCGCAGACCCGCGAGCACGTGCATGTGCTGGAGCTGCTGGGCGTTACGCATATGGTGGTCGCGCTGACGATGTGCGACCTGGCCGACGCCGAGATGACCGAGCTTGCCGAGCTCGACGTCGATGACTTTTTGTCGGGTACCGTGTTTGCCGACGCGCCGATGGTGTCGGTGTCGTCCAGGACCGGCGCGGGAATCGATGACCTGCTGGCTGCGCTCGACGAGCAGGTTGCCGCTTGCTGGGATGCCTGCCGTGCCCGTGCCGAGCTCACCGATGCCGCACCGCGTCTGCCTATCGACCGCTGCTTTACGATCAAGGGCGTCGGCACCGTCGTGACGGGAACGCTGCACGATGCGCCGATTGCGGTGGGCGACGAGCTGATGGCCTTGCCGTCGCGTACGGTCTGTCGCGTGCGCGGGATTCAGGTGCATGACGATACGCCGCGCGCGCTGCCTGGTCAGCGTGTGGCGCTCAACCTAGTTGGTGACGGTGTCGCGGCGCTTGACCGTGGCGAGATGCTGGGCGTGGCGGATCGCTTTGGCCAGACGATGCGCTTTATGATGGCGTTTACGTATTTGGGCCGCGAGGGCGCCAAACCGCGCGTGCTCGAGTCGGGTGCGCGCGTGCACGTGATGGCGGGTACGGCCGAGGTCGTCGGTCGCATCATGTTCATGGAGGGTGAGGCCCCCATGGCGGTGGGCGAGTCCCGTATTGTTCAGGTGCGCTTGGATAACTCGCTGCCGCTACGTGCCGGGGATCATGCCGTGGTGCTGTCCTATTCGCCCGTGATGCTTATTGGCGGCGGGCGCGTGCTGCTTTCTCGCTGCCGTCGCTCTCGCGAGCTTGCCGAAGGGGAGCGTGCGCTGTATGCGGCGCTCGAGGCCGGAGATATTGAGGGCGCTGTGGATGCGTGGCTGGCGCTGCAAGCGCTGCCGGTTGCGGCCGTTGATATTGCCGAGGCTTTGGATCTTGGTACCGGCGAGGTCGATGCCGCACTGCGCGGGTTGGTGGCACAGGGCTCCGTTCGCAAGCTTACCGTGGGTGATGCGGACCTCTTGGCGGACGCCGTGGTTCTAGACGCTGCGATGGATGCACTGGCGGCGACCCTGTCAGCCATGCACGCAGCGGCTCCCAAGGAGACGGGCTTTACGCCCGGCGCCGTTGCCCATGCTGCGTGGCCTGCCGCTGATGAAGGCGTTGCCGCGGCGCTGATTGCCGAGGGCTGCTCGCGCGGCGTGTGTGCCTCGGAGGGCGCCGAGGTGTTCGACCCGCACTCCGCTGCCGCCGCGGCGCGTGTGGTGCGCGAGGCCTGCGAACGTATCGTTGCCTTGCTGGACGAAGCCGGCCTCGATGCACCGACGTTGCCCGAGGTGGGCGATCGGTTGCAGCTCGATCGCGACACCATGACGCGCGCCCTGCGCGAGCTTTCGCTCAACCGCTCCATCGTGAAGGTCGAGCGCGACGTTGCCCTGTCCGCTGCTGCCGAGGCTCATGCGCGTGAGCTCGTCGCCGCCGCCATTGAGGCAGCCGGCGGCGCAGCCACCACGAGTGTGCTGCGCGAGGCCCTGGGCGTGTCGCGCAAACGCGCCATCAGCATCTTGGAGCACCTGGATGCCGTGCGCTTCACATCCCTCGACAAGGATGCCGGCGGCCTGAGGTCCCTGCGCTAGATTGGCTGCTCGGTTTGGTAAAATACCTCCGCACTTGGGAACGGATGGGCTCCGGTGGGCTCCGCGGTCCTCAAAACCGTTGCGAGGCGTGCAAAACGTCTTGGATGTGTTCGATTCACATACGTTCCCGCCATACGCTACCAGCGCTTTTGTGCTCGCGGTCTTGCTGCGTGCCGCAAAGGCGCTGTTTTGTTTTTGCGCGAGCTTTTCGTAGCGTCGCTATTTCGACGGCTGTATTTAGCTTCGTGCACCGGGTTTTGAGCATACCGATGGGGGTGGTTTGCCGTATGACTACCGTAAGACGGCCCGATCTTTCTTGTGTCGTTCAAGCGGGCGGGATGTCCTCGCGCATGGGCTGTGACAAGGCACGGATGTTGTTTTGCGGCGAGCCGCTCATCGAGCGCGTACTGGGTCGGTTGGCGCCAGTTGCCGGTGAGTTGGTCGTGACGACGTCGCGTCCCAGCGAGCTTGCCTACCTTGAGGAGTGCACGTTTGGCGGCCTTGTGCCGCGTGTGGTGGCCGACCTTGAAGGGTCGGCGGGCGCCATGCGCGGCATCGCGAGCTCGTTGGCCGCGGCCCGATTGCCGCTCGTGGCGATCGTC
>CABUVB010000168.1 GCA_902494815.1 uncultured Collinsella sp.
ATTGTGGGTTCGAGTCCCACCGCCCCTACCATATGGAGCTTTCGAGCCCGTGTCCCCAAGGGATGCGGGCTCGCTTCTTTTAGATGCCGGTGGGACTCGAACCCGCGAGGGGGCGAGCGTTAAGCGGACGCGCAGCGTCCGAAGCGAGCCGGCGAGGGCGCCGACAGGCGGCCGAAGCCGGTGCGTATTTGCGCAGCAAATGCGCGGACGTCCCACCGCCCCTACCATATGGAGCTTTCGAGCCCGTGTCCCCAAGGGATGCGGGCTCGTTTCTTTTACACGCCGGCGGGGCTCTAAGTTGCGGTGGAATAGTTCCTGTTTTGGCAGTTTACCAGCCCATTTAGGAACTATTCCACCGCGACTTAGGTTGGTGTTCCCACATTTTCCGATGGAAAAACGTGGTTGTCTCCCACATTTTCAGATGGAAAAAAGTGGTTGTCTCCCACATTTTCCGATGGAAACTCCCAAATGGCCTTATACTAGCCGAGAGGGTTGGGAGGCAATATGCAGCGACAGCTTATGAGTGAACTTATCGCTTGGAAATCAAGGGCGAATCGCAAACCTCTCTTGCTTAAGGGAGCCCGCCAGACAGGAAAGACTTGGCTTCTTAACGAATTCGCAAGCCAGCAGTATCGAAACGTCATTCGTTTTGACTTTATGCTCGAGCCGAGCATACGCTCGCTGTTCGATGGGAACCTCGACCCCAAGCGCATCATCTCCCAGATAGAACTCCTACGTGGCCAAACCGTAACGCCGGAAGACACGCTCATCATCTTCGACGAGATCCAAGAGGCGCCACGCGGGATCACCTCGCTCAAGTACTTCAACGAGCTTGCACCCGAATACCACATCGTAGCAGCCGGTTCCTATATGGGCCTCGCGCTCCGACGCGAAAACGAGTCATTTCCCGTCGGCAAAATCGACCAGCTCACCATGCGTCCCATGGGGTTTGCTGAGTTCGTTCGTGCCGTCGACGGCAACCCGCTCGCCGACGCCATCCTTGCCGCAGACATGAACCTTCTAGCAAACGTTACCGAAAAGCTCGAGCACTTGCTCAAGGAATACCTTGTTGTCGGCGGTATGCCCGAAGTTGTCTCCACTTTCGCCGAGACACGCGACTTCATCGAAGCCCGAAGGCTTCAGCAGCAAATCATCGAGGCTTACGAATCCGATTTTGGCAAACATGCACCCGCCCGCATCGTCGAGCGCATGAGGTTGGTTTGGAAATCCCTTCCCGGCCAGCTTGCAAAGGAGAACAAGAAGTTTGTCTATGGCGCCCTTCGCCCCGGAGCGCGCGCACGCGATTTCGAGGAAAGCCTCCAGTGGCTCACGGACTACGGAATCGTTCATAAGGTGCCACGTGTCTCCGCTCTAAAGGCGCCGCTCTCGAGCTATGAAGACCTCTCGGGCTTCAAACTGTTCTGCATCGACACCGGCATCCTCGGAGCGCTCTCCGGTCTCTCTCCGGCCATCGTTCTTAACAGATCCGCTGTTTTTACCGAGTTCAAAGGTTCGCTGACCGAACAATACGTCGCGCAGGAGCTTTTGCTCCAGGACAAAACTCCCGCGTATTGGTCCTCTACCTCTGGCAATGCCGAAACCGACTTTGCCATCGACCATGCGGGAACCGTGCTTCCGCTTGAGGTCAAGGCGGCAGAGAACCTTAAAGCGAAGAGTCTGAAAATAGCCTGCGAAAAATTCAAACTCGAGCGTTGCGTGAGGAGCTCCCTGGCGGCATATAGAGACGAGGGCATGCTCGTCAATATTCCGCTTTGGGAGATTGGGCAAATCGACAAGCTGGCATAGGCGCTGTGGGGACGCCCTGCAAGGACTGTCCCCAGGTGCCGGCAGAAAAGGAACGTCCCCAGGTGCCGGCTGTTGAGTTGCGGTGGAATAGGGACTGTTTGGGGCCCGAAAGGGCGATTTTAGTCCGTATTTCACCGCAACTTATTTAGAGGGCGCTGAGGCTGGGGGTCCAGGCGATGGTGGGAGCCGCGCCGTCGAGAACCTCGTTGATGGTGGCGACCATGCCAGCGAGTAGGCTGTTCTCGCTTACGGTGAGCGCATCGTAGCCACCGGCGCGCATGAGCTCGCGAATCACCACGGCGCCGGCCAGAATCACGCCCGCGCGCTTGGGCTGCACGCCCGGCAGCGCAGCGATACCCTCCACATCCAGCGTAGATATACGATCGATGGCGGCCGAGATCTGCTCCATCGAAAGCTCGCGCAGGTGCACAAAGCTCGAGTCGTACGGCTCCAGTTCGTGGACCAGCGCCACGAGCGTGGTGACGGTACCGCCCACCGCGACGAGGCGCTCGGCGAGCTCAAAGTCGACAGGCAGGCCCTCAAAATAGGCGGAGAACTGCTCGCCCGCCCACGCGGCGGCAACCGCAAGCTCATTCGTCGACGGCGGCAGCGCAGAGAAAAACCGCTCCGTCACGCGACGGCAACCGATGTCCAGTGAGCGCGTTCCCTCCAGCGCAAAGACCCCGCGCTCAGGCGCATAGACGCCCGTCGCGAGCTCCGTGGAGCCACCGCCCGAATCGGCGACGATGATGCGCTCGCCAGCAAAGTCGTGTGCCACGCCAAAAAACGTCAGGCGCGCCTCAACCTCGCCCGGAATCACCTGCGGTTCGAGCCCCAGATCGCGCAGACCGTCCAGCAGCAGCGCGGCATTGGACGCATCGCGCGCGGCACTCGTGCAGGTGGTGCAGACGCACGCGGCCCCAAAGGTACGGGCTTCGTCCACAAACATGCGGCACGCAACGAGCACGCGCTCAACGGCCGCCTCGCAAAAGCGCCCCGTCGCGTCCACGCCCTCGCCCAAGTCGGTGATCTCGGTATGCTTGGACGATTCCACGATCGCCCCGGCCTCGACCTGCGCCAACACCAGTCGCGACGACACCGTTCCCAGGTCAATCGCGGCCACCTTATATCGTTTGCAATCTGCCATTGCGGGCTCCCCTCCGGGCGCTACTCGCCTACTCGCCGCTGGACGCGACCGTCTAACCCTCGACGCCGTTAAACCCAAACAGCATGTCGAGCGCCTGGATGTACCACGGCGCGTCCTTACCGACTTTTTCGATTTCCTTGGCAACTTCGCTGGCCTTCTTGGCGTTCGACGACTTCTGGCTCGACGAGGCATCCGAATCGCCGTCCAGGCCCTGCACTTCAATCCTCTTCTCGCCGGGCATCACCAGGCCTAGGTCCTCGGATGCCGCATCCTTGATACCCTCCTCCGAGAGCAGCTTGTCGACGCTTTTTTGCAGCTCGTCGTTATATTGCTCGCGAATCTCGACCTGCTTGGCCAAGATGTCGCTCGAGCGTTTTGCCACATACAGGTCGCGCACGGGGAAATACAAGCTCACGAGCGCCAGCACCACCACGATACCGATAAACAGCGGACGTAGAGAACCGTGCGTAAAGTCATAGATCGCCTTGACCACCGCATTGTCGTTGGCGTAGCGCATAAAGTCCGAGCCCGAAAGACGGCTCGAAGGCCTGCTCGACCTGTCGTGCGTCTGGGCCGAGGGACGCGACGCATATGTCGAACGTGCCGGGCGCACCGGTCCATCTGCCGAAGTATTCACTTGAGCATTGGGGCGCGAGGTACTTGTCGGGCGTTGCATGGAGCGGTCGGCGCCGGCGTAGGCGGACCCACCGAGCTGCACCGTGCGCGCACGGCGAGGCGACGGCTCACGCGAACCGGCGGAATAGTACCTGTTGTCGTAAATCTGATCCATGTGCGCCTTGTGCGGTTGAGGTTTGTTTGCGCTAAGTCTTTTAGTTATAGCACGAGAGCGCGCACCGCCTTTGACAGCCTTTACTCGACATAAAAAAGGCGCTGAGCCATACGGCCCAGCGCCCAATGGCGGCCATCAGAAGTGGAGCGGAGCCGAGTCAGCCCCCGCCCCCCCCCGCGCGCACTACTTGTTTAGCGATTGTTGTAGAACGCTGCTTTGCCTGCGTAGCGCTCGCTGCCCTCAATCTC
>CABUVB010000169.1 GCA_902494815.1 uncultured Collinsella sp.
ATCGCCCTCGCGATCGTGGTCATGTGGTTCGGTATCGCCACCCCGGTCGCCATCACGAGCGGCGTCGAGGATGCAACGTCCGTCGTTTTGAACCAGAGCGTCGAAGAGCTCCACGAGGCTCCTCTCTACCGCATGGTGTTCAGTTCCCAGACCAAGACAAGCGAGGTGAATTAGCACCATGGCAGAACCTGAAAAGAAGGACTACGCTCGTCGTTGCGAAAGCCACGTCGAGGCCCTGCGCGCCGCAGTGCCGGGCGCTATCGAGAAGGTCGAGTGGCAGTGCGAGGACCAGCTGACGATCACCGTCAAGCAGGACAAGCTGCCCGAGGCCGTCCACTACCTGTACTACGAGCGCTACGGCTGGATTCCCGTGATCATCGGCAACGATGAGCGCAGCCTGTGCGGCCGTTACGCCGTGTACTATGTCATCTCCATGGAGGGGGAGGATCCCGGTTGGGTGACCGTGCGCACCGAGGTCGATCCCGCCAAGATGACGTTCCCGTCCGTGACGCCGTTTGTCCCCGCCTGTGTGTGGGGCGAGCGCGAGCTTCGCGACATGTTCGGCCTGATCCCCGAGGGTCTGCCCGACCGTCGTCGCCTGGTGCTGCCCGACGATTGGCCCAGCGGCCTGTACCCGCTGCGCAAGGACTCCATGGACTACCGCTTCCGTCCCGCTCCCGCGAGTGATATGGAAAACTACGAGTTCTTGGCCGATACCAAGGGCAAGGAGACGACGCTTGTCCCCATGGGCCCGTTGCACATTACCTCCGACGAACCCGGCCACTTCCGCCTGTTCGTCGAGGGCGAGACGATCGTCGACGCCGACTATCGTCTGTTCTACGTGCACCGCGGCATGGAGAAGGTCGCCGAGACGCGCCTGAACTATGACGCCGTGACGTTCCTCGCCGACCGTATCTGCGGCATCTGCGGCTGCGCCCACTCGGTGGCCTATGCCGAGGCCGTCGAGCGCGCCCAGGGCATTCATGTCCCGCCGCGCGCCCAGTACATCCGCGCCATCATGCTTGAGGTCGAGCGTCTGCACTCGCATCTGCTCAACATCGGCCTGGCGTCGCACTACACAGGCTTCGACTCCGGCTTCCAGCAGTTCTTCCGCGTCCGCGAGAAGTCCATGGACCTGGCCGAGAAGCTCTCCGGTCACCGCAAGACCTACGGCCTCAACGTGATCGGCGGCGTGCGTCGCGACATTTTGGCCGAGCAGAAGCTCTCCACGCTCACGACCATCCACCAGCTGCGCTCCGAGGTTCAGGAACTCGTCGACATGCTGCTCTCCACGCCCAACTTTATCGAGCGTACGAGCGGTATCGGCATTCTGGACCGCAAGATCGCTCGCGACTTCTCGCCGGTCGGCCCGCTCATGCGTGGCTCTGGCTATGCCCGCGACGTGCGCTTTGACCATCCCTTCGATGGCTACGCCGATCCGGATGTCCAAAAGATGCACGCCGCCACGGCCGACACCTGCGATGCCTTCGGCCGTACCGCCGTTCGCATCCAGGAGGTCTACGATTCGATCGACATGATCGAGACCATGCTCGAGAACTGCCCGTCGGGCCCCATCCTCACCACGGATTGGGAGTACACCCCGCACAAGTACGCCATCGGCGCCACCGAGGCGCCGCGCGGCGAGGACGTACACTGGGCCATGCTCGGCAACAACCAGAAGTGCTACCGCTGGCGCGCCAAGGCCGCCACGTACAGCAACTGGCCGGTCTTGCGCTACATGTTCCGCGGCAACACCGTGGGCGACGCGGCGCTGATCGTCGGCTCGCTCGACCCGTGCTACTCCTGCACCGACCGCGTGACGGTGACCGATGTCGCCGCCAAGCGCGACCACGTGCTCGACAAGGAGCAGTTCGAGAACGTCTGGCGCGACAAGTCGCCGCTTGCGGGCGAGGGCACCATGGCCGCTCCGCTCGATGAGGAGGCGCTATAATATGCTGAAGCTTTGGAAGGTTAACGCCAAGGCCGGCGACGCGACGGTCAAGTACCCGTTTGCGCCGTTCCCCACCAACAAGGACATGCGCGGCAAGCCCGAGCACAATGCCGAGCTCTGCATCGCCTGCGGTGCCTGCGGCGTGGCGTGCCCGGCCGATGCCATTCGCATGGACACCGACCTTGCGGCCGATACCATCACCTGGTCGATCGACTACGGCCGCTGCATCTTTTGCGGCCGCTGTGAGGAGGCCTGCCCCATGGAGGCCATCAAGCTCACCGAGGAGTTTGAGCTGGCCGTCATGAGCAAGGACGACCTCACCAGCAAGAGCGTCTACACGCTCGAGCACTGCTCGCGTTGCGGCAAGCCGTTTGCCCCGCACAAGGAGATCGACTACGCCAAGCGCCTGCTGCAAAAGGCCGGCGGCATGGAGGCCGAGCAGGCCGCCCGTACCGTCGGTATGTGCCAGGAGTGCAAGCGCGAGCTCGACGCCCTGCGCGCCGCCTCGGCCGTAAAGACCGGCAACGCGCACGGCATGGCTGCCAACGAGACGCTTGCGTCCGGTGAGCCCCAGGGCCCCGGCATGGAGTATCTGGGCGGCCACGGCGTGAACCCGGAGTATGTCGACCGCGAGCTTAACCCCGATGCGCCCGAGATTCCCGCCGGTCCTGCGCCGGTCGAGGGCATCATCATGGATTTTGATACGAAGGAGGAGTAACCATGGCCGAACCCACGCTTTTGCCCGAGCGGCTTCAGTACCGCCCGACCAAGATCGAGCTCGACGAGAGCATCGAGAAGGCCAAGGCGACCCTTCTTAAGAAGATCAAGCGCTCGGTGTACGTCTACCGTGTTGACTGCGGCGGCTGCAACGGCTGCGAGATCGAAATCTTCGGTTCCATCACGCCCGTCTTCGACGTCGAGCGCTTTGGCATCAAGGTCGTGCCCTCGCCCCGTCACGCCGATGTGCTGCTGTACACCGGCGCCGTGACGCGTGCCATGCGCATGCCGGCCCTGCGCGCCTTTGAGGCCGCACCCGATCCCAAGATCGTGGTGTCCTATGGCGCGTGCGGCTGCACCGGTGGCATCTTCTACGACAACTACTGCGTCTGGGGCGGCACGGACAAAATCCTGCCGGTCGATGTCTACATCCCCGGCTGCCCGCCCAGCCCCGCGCAGACCATCTACGGCTTTGCCATGGCGCTCGGTCTGCTGGACCAAAAGCTCCATGCCGAGACCACGGTGGAGGCCGCCGGCGAGCAGGCCGATATCCTGCACCCCGGCGTGCCGTACAAGCTGCGCGTTGCCATCGAGCGCGAGGCTCGCGCCATGAGCGGCTACCGTTACGGCCGCGACCTGGCCAACGAGTTTATGGATACGCTCGAGGACGCGCCCAAGGGTGATATCCGCGGTGCTATGGCGCTGCTCATCGACAAGCAGGATGATCCTCGCCGCGTTGAGGTCTACTCGGCGCTGCAGGATCTGGTGCTGGCCGGAGGTCGCTAGATGGAGCTCACGGACCGCTCTGGTTACTTTGCGGGCCCCGGTATGCTCGGCGGCTCCTTTGGCGATGCCTCGCGCGCAAGCGACGAGGCTGCCGAGGGCGTCGCCGACCCCTGCCTGGGCCATGCGCCCGACCAGGTGGTCTTTTACGAGCTCACGCGTAAGTTTGTGGAGACCGAGGAAGACGTTCCCCAGGAGGCCTGCGACGTGCTGTACTACACGCTCGCCGTGGGCCACCACACCGGCGTGCTCGATTGCTTTGAGCCGCGCCTGTCGGTGCCGGTGGATGTCTTCTATTCGCTCGTCGACGCGCTGCCGGAGGGGGAGGCCAAGACCAAGTTCGAGGCCATCCGCTCCTTTGGCGAGTGCCAGCTTGACAAGGCGGCGGTGCCGTCGCTGCTCGAGGCCTGCGACACGCTGCTCGACGAGCGCGGTTTTCGCGGCTCGGCCAAGGCCGGTATCTCGGTGTTCGATGACGACTTTGGCCTGCATGC
>CABUVB010000170.1 GCA_902494815.1 uncultured Collinsella sp.
AAGCTCAAGTTTGAGGGCATGTTCCAGCAGCTTTCGCCGGGCGGTGCTATCTCCTACGTCGAGGTTCCCAACATGCAGGACAACCTCAAGGCTGTCATTCGCGTGATGCAGTACATCTACGACAACATCATGTACGCCGAGCTCAACACCAAGAGCGACTACTGCCAGGTGTGCGGCTACGACGGTGAGATCAAGATTGTCGAGGATGACGGCAAGCTGGTGTGGGAGTGCCCCAATTGCGGCAATCGTGACCAGGAGAAGATGAATGTCGCCCGTCGCACGTGCGGTTACATCGGTACCCAGTTCTGGAACCAGGGTCGAACCGAGGAGATCCGCGACCGCGTGCTGCATCTCTAATAACCATCCCAAGCTGCCCCGTAGCGAGGCCCCGGACCTTTACTCGCTATTTCGGACAGTCCTGGCTCACGACGGAGGCGCCACTGGCGCCTCCTGTTCGTGCGGAACTCATATCGAGCAAAGGTCCGGGGCCTCGCTACGGGGCAGCCAAGTTGACGTAGTTGAGATGCAGCATGCGGTCTGATCACTTCTCGAAGTTCTTAGCGGAAATAATTCGAGCTGCAGATACGATTTACTTGCGATGGCGGTTGAGCCGCAACCCAGTTTTTATTAGACCTCGAACCCTATACTCGATGTTCGCTTCGTTCATTGAGTTACCCTTTGCATGAGGCCGGGACATATCGTCCCGCCCGCAGTTTCGCAGGCCGCAGGCCGAGAATGTTTGAGGACGGGATGATATGTCCCGGCCTCCCGGGAGAGTTACCTATGAACTACGCGAACATTAAGTATTTCGACATTGCTGATGGGGAAGGTGTTCGTACTTCTCTGTTTGTGAGCGGGTGCCGTCGTGGGTGCAAGAATTGCTTTAACTCCGTCGCGTGGGACTTTGCCGCGGGTGAACCGTTCGACCGTGCCGTCGAGGACAAGATTATCGAGAGTCTCGACCATCCCTTTATTGATGGCCTGACGATTCTGGGCGGCGAGCCTATGGAGCCCGAGAATCAGGCGGGTCTCGTTGACTTTATCGAACGCGCGCGTGCGGCCTATCCTGTGGAGTCGGGGAAGACCATTTGGTGCTTTACTGGCGACGTGCTCGAGGAGCTTATGCCGGGCGGCCGTCATCATACCGAAGTGACGGACCGTATCCTTGCCTGCCTCGATATGTTGGTGGACGGCCCGTTCGTTCAAGACCTGCACGATATCTCCTTGCGTTTTAGGGGTTCGAGTAATCAGCGGGTGATCGACATGAACGCCACGCGCGCTCGTGCCGCGCGTGAGGGCGTTGCGCTGTGCGATGCTGTGGAGCTTTGGCGAGACGATCCGGTCTATTCGACCCATACTATGTAGCTCGTGGCCGATGCCGGAGGGCGTGGTACCATAGCGCGAACGCAAAATCGGAAGAGTGAGGCCCAGATGGTCGATCAGGAAAAAGTTGAGACCGCCATAAAGCTGTTGCTTGAGGGCATAGGCGAGGACCCAACTCGTGAGGGCCTGCTGGAGACGCCGGCACGCGTCGCCCGTATGTATGGCGAGATTGCCGGCGGCATGGACCAGAGCGCCGAGGAGCACCTGTCCAAAACTTTTGTCGTCGCTTCGAACGATTTAGTTATCGAGCGCGACATTACGTTTTACTCGCTGTGCGAGCACCATCTACTGCCGTTTTATGGTAAGGCTGCGATCGGCTATATCCCTAACGGTCGCGTGGCGGGTCTGTCTAAGCTTGCTCGCACGGTTGAGGTCTATGCCCGCCGACTGCAGCTGCAGGAGCAGCTGTGTGCACAGGTTGCCGATGCCCTCATGGATTATCTTGCTCCCCAAGGAGCGATCGTGCTGATGGAAGCCGAGCATATGTGCATGACCATGCGCGGCGTGCAAAAGCCCGGTACCAAGACCGTGACGCTTGCTCGTCGCGGCGTCTTTGAGACCGATCCGTTGCTCGAGGAGCGATTCTTTAGGATGATGGGCCGCTAACCATGAGGGTCGTCAACGACTTTGCATCGAAGACCGATGAGGGGACGCCGCGTCGCGGCTTTATGGCTTCGGGCCTGACTCCCTTTGGTGCCATGCCTCGCATTGATTTCATCTGTGCCAACGGGCTGTTCCGGCGGCACCTGGGCAACATTGCACAGTTGGAATCGGGGCGCATCTTTTGCCGCCACGGTATCGACCATCTGCTGGATGTCGCCCGTATTATGTGGATCAAGAATCTCGAGGAAGAGCTCGGATTTGACCGCGAGGTCATCTACGCCACGGCACTTCTTCACGATATCGGCAAAGATGAACAGTATGAATCGGGTATATCCCATGATGTTGCAAGCGAACGCGTCGCTGATGCGATTCTTGGCGGCATGCCCGAAGACGTGGCGTTTGAGCCGGCAGATGCCGCAGCCATTATGACGGCCATTCTGGGCCATCGAAAGCTGCGCGTGAACAGCCAGCCGCTCGAGCGTCTGCTTTATGCAGCCGACAAAGCGTCGCGCGCCTGTTTTGCATGCCCTGCGCGCAATGCTTGCAACTGGAGCGATGATAAAAAGAACCTGTCGATTCGCGTGTAGTCGGTATGCGCGGTCGGGGTTCTGAACGAAGGAGACGATCGCGATGACTAACAAAAAGCTGCCCGAGAATGCAACCAAGACCGAGGGTGCCGAGCTTGCCCGTCGTGGCAGGGGCGAGATTTCCGCCGCAACGGCGGTGCCCCATGTGAGCTATGACGACCTGCGCCATGCCGACCGCATTACTATCGACGGTCTCGAGGTCTTTGCCAACCACGGCGTGTATCCTGAGGAGAACGCCCTGGGGCAGAAGTTTGTCGTGTCCTTGGTGCTCTATGCCGACCTGCGCGCGGCAGGGGAGCACGATAACCTTGATGCCTCGATTGATTACGGCTCGGTGTGCCACGATGTCGACGGCTATCTGCGCGAGCATACGTTTAAGCTCATCGAGGCTGCAGCCGAGGGTGTGGCCCAGATGCTGCTACGTCGTTACCCCTTGCTGCTTGGCGTGCGTGTTAAGCTCGATAAGCCTTGGGCGCCCGTCGGTCTTCCCCTGGCAAGCTGTGGCGTCGAGATCGAGCGCGTGCGCTAGCCGACGCTAGAGCTCGTTGGCGGGCGGTTTTTTGAGTCGCTGCGACAGAGCTCTATTGTTGGGGCAGTACGTGTCGAGCAGGGCGTGGAACCGCTGATTGTGGCTTGGCTCGAGCAAGTGGACGAGCTCGTGGGCGACAACCATGTCGAGGCATTCGACGGGGTAGGTGGCAAGCTCGCGTGCGATGCGAATGGCGCCGGTTTTGGGCGTGCACGAGCCCCAGCGCGTTTTCATGCTGCGTACGGAAACGCGGGAAACGGCGACACCCATTGCGATTTCGTATGCGTGCACAATATCGCGTAGCGCCGATGTGACCTCGGACGTATAGAGCTGGTCGATATGGACTTGGAGCTCGTCGGACGTTAGGCCGTCGAGGATTGCGCGCCGCTTGGCCTGTGGGCCTCCGTTCGATTCGTCGGTACCCATAAAACTTGCGAAGGTGGCCTGTTTGGGTCGCGGTGCGGGTGATGCAAAGTTGTGATCGAGTGCGTCCTGTACCGTGATGGGCTTGCCCCAAAGCGCAATGATCGAGAGGGGACTGAGCGGTTCTCGCGCCGTCGCCTGACGTTGTTCGCGCTGGGCAAGTCGGCTGATAATCCAGTCGTTGTTGCGCTTTACAAACGCTTCGATACGCTCGCGGCTGGCGCCGAGCGGTGCGCTGGCGTGGACCTCACCGCTCGGCGTGACGCGCAGGTTGAAGTTCTTGACGCGCTTTTTGGTAACGACGACGGGGATGGGCGTCCCATCCGGTCGGGGTAGGAAAATCGTAAATTGCTGCGTCAAAAGTTATCCTTCAGATTGGGGACGGGCCGGCATGTCGATCGCTCG
>CABUVB010000171.1 GCA_902494815.1 uncultured Collinsella sp.
CCACCGGTAAGGCCATGGGCGTGGAGCAGCGCGAGCAGATGTACGCGTCGCTGCGCACGATTCTCAATACCTTGCGCGAGATCTAAGGCCGCCAAGGTATTTGCTTCCCATTAACAACTGCATAGTCCCGTTTGAGCGCGTATACCGTGCCGGGGCCTTGCTGTCAAAATTCCCTGCGCGGGACCTGCGCAAGAAAGGATTCGCTATGTCCGTCCGCATTATTACCGATTCCGCAAGCGATATGTCGCCGGCCGAGCACCCAGCACTGGCCGTTTTGCCGCTGTCCGTCACCTTTGGCACCGATGTGTACATGGATGGCATCGACATCGATCACCAGCGCTTTTACGAGATGCTCGTGGAGCGCGATGAGCTGCCCAAGACCGGCCAGGTCAACCCGTACGCGTTTTCGCAGGCCATCGCCGAGGCGCGTGAGGCCGGCGACGAGGCCGTGATTATTACCGTGGGCGCTAAGCTTTCGGGTACAAATCAGAGTGCCCGTACCGCACTTGCCGAGGCGCCGGGCGGCGACGTGTACGTGGTGGATAGCAATAACGTCACTCTGGGCGAGCGTGTCCTGGTCGAGTATGCCCTGCGCCTGGTGAACGAGGGCCGTAGTGCGGCCCAGATCGCGGCGGCCGTCGAGGCCGTCCGTGACCGCGTGGTCGTCATCGGCCTGCTCGAGACGCTGGAGTACCTGGTGCGCGGCGGTCGTCTGTCTGCTGCGGCCGGCGCCGTGGGCACGCTGCTCAACGTAAAGCCTGTGGTGGCTGTCGAGGACGGTCTGATCGTGCAGCTGGGCAAGGCGCGCGGTTCCAAGAACGGCCGCAACCTGCTGAACCAAAAGGTCGAAAAGGCGGGCGGCATCGACTTTTCCATGCCGCTGGCGCTCGGCTATACGGGTCTTTCGGATGCGGTGCTCAAGAAGTATATCGAGGACAGCGCGGCACTGTGGGCTGGCCACACCGAGGGCGAGTTGCCCGTTCACACCATCGGCGCCACCATCGGTACCCACGTAGGCCCTGGCGCCGTAGCCGTAGCCTTCTTCCAGCCCGTTAACTAGCCCACCTGCCAAAACCACCACAAAGGGGACAGGCACCTTTGTGGTGGTTTATGCTATTCCGGGTGGAAGGGAGCGAGCAATGGCGTCTGAGGGCTTTTTTGAACGGGTGTACGAGGTGGTCGAGCAGATCCCCGAGGGGATGGTCGCCACGTATGGTCAGGTGGCGCTGCTTGCCGGTCGACCACGAAGTGCGCGGTATGTGGGGTATGCCCTGCATAGCAATCCGCGCCCCGGCGAGATTCCCTGTCACCGCGTGGTGTTTGCCGACGGGCGCATATGCGAGGGTTTTGCTTTTGGCGGTCCCGATGCTCAACGTGAGCTTTTGCTAGGGGAGGGTGTGGCGTTTAAGGACGACATGCACGTCGACCTGGCCGTCTGTCGTTGGCCTGCCGGACTCTAACAGCTCTGCCGTGGCCAGAACCACCACAAAGGTGCCTGTCCCCTTTGTGGTGGTTTTCTGTTGCAGGTTTACCGGGGCTAACTTATGGAGAAGCTATGGCGGCGAATATTGATGCTGCAAAGTAAACCACGGTGAACTATATTGTATTCAGCAACGGAGCAGGCAATAGGCGATGAAAAAGCCTGCCCTGTTGAGTTTGATTCGCATTCCTCCCCTCTGTGCGATTCAACGGTGTACTTCGGGAACAGGCCCGCTGGCAACTATCTGCCGGCGGGCCTGTTCCTGTTTCGGTGAGGATTCAGCCTCACCGTCTATGTTGTGCGAAGGCGCTTTGCCTAGTACACCATGCCCATGGCGTCCTGAACCTCGGCCAGGGTCTGCTCGGCAATCTCGTTGGCGCGACGGTTGCCCTCGTGCAGGACGTCCTTCACATAGTCCAGATCGTTCTCGTAGCGCTGGCGACGCTCGCGGATCGGTGCGAAGTACTCGTTGACGGCCTCGGTCACGTACTTCTTGAGCTGGCCGGAGCCGCCCATGCCAATCTCCTCGGCAATCTCGACCTCGGAACGGCCGGTGCAGATGGCGGCGGTTGAAAGCAGGCCGGACACGCCGGGGCGATTCTCGGGATCGAACATGATCATGCGCTCGGAGTCGGTCTGGCTCTTCTTGATGCGCTTGGCCGTCTCCTCGGCGGTCATCGAGATGTTGATGGCGTTGCCGTAGCTCTTGCTCATCTTGCGACCGTCCAGGCCGGGCAGCAGCGGGGTCTCGGACAGCAGCGCGTCGACCTCGGGGAACACCTTGCCGTAGCGGTTGTTAAAGCGGCGGGCGATGGTGCGGGTGAGCTCGATGTGCGGCAGCTGGTCGCGGCCGACGGGCACCACATTGCCCTTGCAGAACAGGATGTCGCAGGCCTGGTGCACCGGGTAGGTGAGCAGAAGGCCGGTGAGCTCGTGCCCCGAGGCCTCCATCTCGGCCTTGACCGTGGGGTTGCGCGCCAGCTCGGCCTCGGACACCAGCGACAGGAACGGCAGCATGAGCTGGTTGGCGGCGGGCACGGCGGAGTGCGCGTAGATCATGGTCTTGTCGGGGTCGATGCCGCAGGCAAGGTAGTCCATGACCATGTTGTACACGTTGTCCTGGATGTGCTCGGTGGTGTCGCGGTCGGTGATGACCTGGTAGTCGGCGATGAGTACGTTGGTCCTGGCGCCCATGTTCTGCAGCTCCACGCGGCCCTTGAGGGTGCCAAAGTAGTGACCCAGGTGCAGACGGCCGGTGGGGCGGTCGCCGGTAAGCATGGTGAACTTCTCGGGCGTCTTGGCCAGGCCCTCGCGAATGGCGTTGCTCTTTTGCAGCGCGACTTCGTAGCTGTTCTCGTTTGGCATGATTGCTCCTAACGTTCGTTCGCAGGTTTTGATGATAGCGTGTTTATTGAGAGGGGTGGGCGTGAGTGGGTGAGGGACTGCCAGGGGCCGGCTTTCAAGTCCGCCGCGGCGTTCGCGCGAACGGCTGCCAACGCCTTGGCACATCCTTGGCAGCTTGCCCTAGAGCTTGTGGTGGCGCTCTTCTTTGCGCTCCTCGGCTGCCTGCTCCTCCTGCTTAAAAGCGGGGTCGTCGGGGGTGACCAGCTCATCTTCGTGCGTGCGCTTGTTGTAATGGTGGAGCAGCACGGGCTCAAATAGATGTAGATGCTTGGCGAAGGCCGCCGAGCCAATGGCGAGCACGGTAAAGATGAGCACGCGCATGGGCACCTCGACCTGGTTAATCGCGGCGGCGCCGGCCGAAAGCATGATGCACCAGGCATAGATGAGCAGCACGGCCTGTTTTTGGTTGTAGCCTTCTTGGATCAGGCGGTGGTGGATGTGGCCCTTGTCGGCCTGCCCGATGCTAATGTGGGCGCGCTTGCGGCGCACAATGGCGCTAAACGTGTCGATGATGGGCACGCCGGCAACGATGAGCGGGATGATAAGCGAGGTGAGTGCGGCGGTGCGGCTCACGTTGAGCAGCGAGATGGAGCCCAGCGCAAAGCCCAGAAGCAACGACCCCGAGTCGCCCAAGAAGATGCTTGCGGGGTTGAAGTTGTAGCGCAAAAAGGCCAGACAGGCGCCAAAGAGCGCAATGGAGAGCGCGGCGGCGTCGATGCGGCCCGAGAGAACAGCCATCGAAAACATGGTGAACGATGCGATGCCGCAGATGCCCGTGGCCAAGCCGTCGAGGCCGTCGATGAGGTTAATGATGTTGGTGAATGCCACCAGATAGATCACGGTAATGGGGTAGGCGAGCCATCCGAGCATGATCTCGCCGGGAGCAAACGGGTTGACGATGACGCCGATCCGCAGGCCGCCCATGCAGGCGATAAGCGCGGCGAGGACCTGTCCGGCCAGCTTTTGCTTGGGCGTGAGCTGGAAGACGTCGTCGATAGCGCCGGTCGCAAAGATAACG
>CABUVB010000172.1 GCA_902494815.1 uncultured Collinsella sp.
ATCGATGCAGATTACCTCAGGCCTGCCTGAAGGCTTTAATGCCGGTGCGTACGACATGATTGTTGTCGGTGCCGGTTATGCCGGTGCCGTTTGCGCCCGCCGTCTTGCCGAAACTATCGGCTATCGTGTTGCCGTTTTGGAGCGCCGTAGCCACATTGCGGGCAATGCCTTCGACTGCACTGACGAGGCGGGAATCCTGGTCCACGAGTATGGTCCGCACATCTACCATACCTTTAACGAGCGCGTCCACAATTTCCTGTCGCGCTTTACCAAGTGGACGGACTACCAGCACAAGGTGCTCGCCAACATCAACGGTACCCTTATGCCCGTGCCCTTTAACCATGCGAGCCTCAAGCTCGCCTTTGGCGATGAGCGCGGCGAGGAACTGTACCAAAAGCTCGTGGAGACCTTTGGCAAGGACGTCAAGGTGCCCATTATGGAGCTGCGCAAGAAGAACGACCCGGATCTTGCCGAGGTCGCCGATTACGTCTACGAGAACGTCTTTTTGCATTACACCATGAAGCAGTGGGGCCAGACGCCCGACCAGATCGACCCCTCGATCACCGGCCGCGTTCCCGTCTTTGTGGGCGATGACGATCGCTACTTCCCGCAGGCTCCTTTCCAGGGCATGCCGCAGGACGGCTATACCGCGCTGTTCGAGCATATGCTCGATCACGATCTGATCGACGTATTCTGTGATGTAGACGCCCGTGACCTCTTTGAGATCGACGAGACTACCGTCAAGATCGACGGCAAGGTCTATGGTGGCGAGATCGTCTACACCGGTCCACTCGACGAGCTGTTCAACCTCGACCTGGGTGCGCTGCCGTACCGCACGCTCGATATGAAGTTCGAGACGCTCGATATGGATCAGTTCCAGCCCGTGGGCACCGTCAACTACACCACGAGCGAGGACTACACGCGCATCACCGAGTTCAAGAACATGACCGGTCAGGTTTTGCCCGGCAAGACCACCATCATGAAGGAGTACTCCAAAGCCTATACGCCCGGCTCGGGTGAGACGCCGTACTACGCCATTCTTGAGCCCGAGAACCGTGAGCTCTACGAGCGCTATCTTGAGCGCGTCCAGAACCTGACGAACTTCCACCCGGTGGGTCGTCTGGCCGAGTATCGTTACTACGATATGGACGCCGTGACCAATTCCGCCCTCGATCTTTCGGATGAGATTATCGCCTGCCATGCATAAAGTCATAACATTCGGTATTCCCTCGTATAACGCCGCCAAGGACATGGACCATTGCATTACCTCCATCTTGGAGGGGAGCAATTACGCCACCGATATCGAGATTATCGTGGTGGACGACGGCTCCAAGGACGAGACGGCCGCCAAGGCCGATGAGTGGGAGGCCCGTTATCCTGGAATCATCCGCGCGGTGCACCAGGAGAACGGCGGCCACGGTATCGCCGTCCTCTCGGGTCTGCGCGAGGCACAGGGCACCTATTACAAGGTTGTCGACTCGGACGACTGGCTCGACGGTGCGGCGCTTTCGACCATGCTGTCGATTCTGCGTGGCTTTGAGGAGCGCGACCAGCGCGTCGACCTGTTTATCTCGAACTACGTGTACGAGAAGGTTTACGAGGGCACGCATACCGCGATTGGCTACAAGTTTGCCCTGCCGCGCAAAAAGATTTTCTCTTGGGACCAGATCGGACACTTTCGTCCCGATCAGAACCTGCTCATGCACAGCCTGTGCTATCGCACCGATGTACTGCGCGAGTCCAATCTACCTATGCCGGCACACACGTTCTACGTGGATAATATCTACGCATACGTGCCGTTGCCGCGCTGCAAGACCATGTACTATGCCGACATCGACCTCTATCGCTACTTTATCGGTCGCGAGGGCCAAAGCGTCAATGAGGCTACGATGGTCAAGCGCCTGGGTCAGCAGTTCCGCGTAACGCGCATCATGATGGAATCGTTCCACCTGTACCAGGACGTTGAGTCCTCGCGTCTGCGTTCGTACATGATGGGCTACTTCACCATGATGATGGCGATTTGCTCGGTGCTCACCAAGCTTTCCGAGGAAGATTGTGCTGATGAGCGCCTGAAGACGCTGTGGAAGGACCTGAAAGAGTACGACGAGCGCATGTATCGTCGCGCTCGCTACGGCGTGGTCGGATTCTTTACCAACCTGCATGGACGAGCCGGAGACAAAACCACACTCGGCCTATACCATCTTGCCTCAAAGATCTTCAAATTCAACTAACTGTTGAGTAATCGCTGCTGATAGGTTGACTGGGCCCCTTGGCCTTTAGTTTGCTACTGCGAACAGTCCTGCTCGCACGGAAAGCACATTAAGTGCTTTCCGGCTCGTGCGGAACTTGTATCAAACTAAAGGCCAAGGGGCCTCTGCTATAAATCGATTGTCAGATAGGTGAATTTGAAGATCTTGGACGCGCGGTACACAGGGGCCTGGGCTGAAAAGATCTTAGTTGGTAGTCGGTCGGGGACGGCCGGGCGTTACGTTTGTCGCGAGTTCCGCATGCAAAGAAGGCCACTTAATGTGGCCTTCGTCTTGCATAGGACTGTAGAGCAGCAAACGTAACGCCCGCCCGCCTCCGACCGACGGTCGAGTGGATTACTTCGCGGCGCCGGGGATGCCGTGGGAGGTTTTGGCGGTTTTGGCTCCGTTTACGATGGCGGTTTGCAAAGCCCTTACGGCGAGCATGCCCAACAGGTCCAAGGGAACGGCGGCGCTTGCCTGGGCTCCCAGCTTGCCGCTGGCGAGGGTGTAGATGGTGTCGCCGTCGTTGGTGGTGTGTGTGGGGCGGATGGCGTGTGCGTAGGCGTCTGCGGCCATCTGGGAGACCTTGGTGGCCTGAGCCTTGGTGAGCTCAACGTTGGTGACGATGCAGCTGATGGTGGTGTTGGTGCGGTCGAGTGGCATTTGCATGGAGCCGGCGGCGGCAAAGGCTGCGAGCTCCATGTCGACGATCTGGTCGCTATCGGCTGCGGCGCGCATGCCAGCGACCCATTCACCGGTGAAGGGGTCGACGATATTGCCGCAGGCGTTGACCGAGACCGCGGCACCCACCTTAACAGGGCCGAGTGCCACGCCGGCAGCGCCTAGGCCGGCCTTCATACAGGTGGCGGGGCCCATGAGCTTGCCCACGGTGGCACCGGTGCCGGCACCTACATTGCCCTGCTCGAGCATGGTGGGGGTGTTGTCGAGCGCCTCGCGCACGGCGGAGATGCCAGCCTCAATGTCGGGGCGTACGGTGGGGTCGCCAAACGCGAGGTCGAAGATGCAGCTAGAGCACACGATGGGCACCTGAGTGGGGCCGACGGGAAGGCCGATGCCGCGGCTCTCGAGCTCGCGGGCGACGCCGCTTGCGGCCTCCAGACCAAAGGCCGATCCACCCGAAAGGCAGACGGCGTGGACCTTGTCCACGGTGTTCTCGGGACGCAGCAGGTCGGTTTCGCGCGATGCCGGTGCACCGCCGCGAACGTCAACACCGCCGGTGGCGCCCTCGGGTGCCACGATTACGGTGCAACCGGTGCCGGCCTCCTCGTCCGTATAGTTGCCAAAGCAAAAGCCATCGACATCGCAAACGTCAATGGCCTCAAGCAGTGTATCCATGTTTTACTCCTATCGGTTTTCCGCCGGGCCTTATGCCCGGTCGGGATCCGTACGGTACGCCGAAATTGTAGGCGCTGGGGGATACCCAGCGCCAGATGCAATTACGATAGTTTTTGAATCGCACGCGCGACGCGAGCGATGGGCAGGCCCACCACGTTGTAGAAGTCGCCCGAAATATCATGCGCGAGCATGCGCCCGCCGACGCCCTGGATGCCGTAGGCGCCTGCCTTGTCCATGGGCTCGCCCGAGGCGACGTAGCGCTCAATCTGCTCGTCGGTGAGCTCATAGA
>CABUVB010000173.1 GCA_902494815.1 uncultured Collinsella sp.
CCGCCCACGCCCCGTCATCGCCCTTAACGACACGCGGGCTGCCACCCGGAGGCAAGAACAGGCGCAGGCATTCGGAAAGCGTCGCGACATACTCGCGGCTCATCCAACGCGCAATGCGGGCGGCCTCGGCGCCAAAGAGCGGTTTGCTGAGGATAGCCTCGATAGGCTTGATGCGCACGGAATCGAGGGCGGCGTTGCCTTGCAAGTCGCCCAGCTCAGACGCAATGTCGACGATATAGCCCGCGGCCGCGCGGTTGCCAAAATGAACTAGGACGGTGGAGCCGATCTGGGGCTCATTGGCGAGGGACTGCGGAATGCCGTAGGCAAACGGCTCGGACAGCGCACGGGTGGGAATGTCGAGGACCACGCTCGCGTAGGCGGCAATGGGCTCTGGCACAGGCTCAGGCTTGGCCTGCTCGGCAGTGCGGCCGGCCCTTACGGGAGCCCGCTCGGGTTCAGGCGAACCAAACAGTGACAGTTGCTCGGCCATGGTCTCTGTGCCTCCCATCCCATACGCCTTGAGAAACAAGAGCCCCGCTCGGGTGAACGGGGCTCGGATACATGCGTTTGCGCGACTGTTACAGCGCCATCGTGCGCGCGCGATCGATGCGCGCCAGGCAGTCGTCACGGCCGACGAGCGCCATAGTCTCGCCCAGCGGAGGGCTCACCATGTTGCCGCAGACGGCGACGCGCACGGCCTGGAACACCACGCGCTTCTTGAGGTCCATCTGCTCGGGCAGCGGTTCAAGCGCGGCATCGATGTTGGCGGCCGTCCACTCGGTAACACCCTCGAGCGCGGTCTTGGCGGCGTCCAGAATGGCGCCCATGCCCTCCTTGGCCAGGCCCTTGTTGACGGACTTCTCGTCATATTCGAGGGTCTCGGCCGTGGCAAAGATGGGGGCGGCGACGGTCACGGCGTCGGCCGGCATCTTGGTGCGCGGCTTGACGATGGCAGCGAGCGCGTCGATCCAGTCCTCGCCGTACTCGACGTTACCCTCGATAAGGCCTGCCTCGTGCAGCTCGGGGACCATGATCTCGTCGGCAAACTGGGCGTCGGACATGCCGTTGATGTACTCGGCATTGACCCAATCGAGCTTCTTGGGGTCGAAGGTCGCCGGGTTCTTGGAGATGCGGTCGAGCGAGAACTTGCTGGCCAGAACATCGCGCGGGATGATCGTGGTCTCGCCGTCGAGCGACCAGCCGAGCAGTGCCAAGTAGTTGACGAACGCATCGGGCAGGTAGCCGGCATCGCGGTACTCCTCCACCGAGGTGGCGCCATGGCGCTTGGAGAGCTTTTTGCCGTCGGCGCCCAGAATCATGGAGATGTGGGCGAACGTAGGCACGGGCGCACCGAGGGCCTCGTAAACCATGACCTGACGCGGGGTGTTGGACAGGTGGTCGTCGCCGCGGATGACGTGGGTGATCTTCATCATGGCGTCGTCGACGACGGTCGCGAAGTTGTACGTGGGCGTGCCGTCGGAGCGGAAGATGACAAAGTCGTCGAGCTCCTTGGCGTCAAAGGTCACCTCGCCATGGACGGCGTCGTGAATGACGACGTCGCCGCGGTCCTCGGGCACCTTGATGCGCAGGACGTAGGGCTCGCCGGCCTCGATGCGGCGGCGGGCCTCCTCGGGATCAAGATCGCGGCAACGGCGCTGATAGCCCTGGAAGGGGTCCTTGCGCTCCTGAGCGGCCTTGCGGTCGGCCTCGAGCTGCTCCTTGGTGCAGAAACAGGGATAGGCCTTGCCCTCATCCCAGAGCTGCTGGGCGGCCTGCTTGTACAGGTCCAGGCGCTCGGTCTGGGCATAGGGGCCAAAGTCGCCGCCCACCTCGGGACCCTCGTCCCAGTCAAGACCCAGCCAACGCATGGCGCGCAGGATGATCTGCGTGTTCTCGTCGGTGGAACGGGTGGGATCGGTGTCGTCGATGCGCAGGATGAACGTGCCGCCGTTTGCGCGGGCAAAAGCCCAGTTATAGATAGCGGTGCGGGCGCCGCCGATGTGCAGCTTGCCCGTCGGTGAGGGTGCAAAGCGGACGCGAACGTCTGATGCCATGGAAATCTCCTCGATTGCAGGATGGATGTCTAACCGCACCAGTATAAAGCAACAATGAAACCTCCGCACAAAGGGCACCGACCCACTCATTGGGGACAGACTTAAATGACCAGTCGTTGGGCAACCTGTCGGCACTTAGCGAAGGCTGGTCATTTAAGTCTGTCCCCAATGACTAGGTGCGGAAAGGGTGTGAATGTTTGATTTACGCGCTATGATGTGCCCTTGCATAGAGAGCCCGGCGGAATGGTAACGGTCGCCGGGACACGTTATTGAAAGGACAATCATGTCAGAAGAACTTCGTTCCATCCCACCCCAACACGGGTCCTTTGTTTTTACGTCGGAGTCGGTGACCGAAGGTCATCCCGATAAGATCGCTGACCAGATCAGCGATGCCGTCCTCGACGCAATCCTCGCCAAAGAAATAGAGCTCCAGGAGCAGGGCTACATCGCCCCCAACGGCGTGCCGGCCAACGTGGAGAACGTCCGCTGCGCCTGCGAGACCCTCGTGACCACCGGCACCGTCATCGTCGCCGGCGAGATTCGCACTCAGGCCTATGTCGACGTACAGGAAATCGCCCGCGGCGTTATCCGCCGCATTGGCTACAACCGAGCCAAATTTGGTTTTGACTGCGATACCTGCGGCGTTATGAGCCTCATCCACGAGCAGTCGCCCGATATCGCCCAGGGCGTCGACGAGTCCTTCGAGACCCAGACCGGCGCTACCACCGACCCGATCGACCTGATCGGTGCCGGCGACCAGGGCATGATGTTCGGTTATGCCTCCAACGAGACCAAGACCCTCATGCCCATGCCACACTACCTGGCAAGCCGCCTGGCCGAGCGCCTGGCCGCCGTGCGTCACGACGGAACCCTGCCCTACCTGCGTCCCGACGGCAAGACCCAGGTCACCGTGCGCTACGAGGAAGGCAAGCCCGTCGAGGTCACGACCATCGTCATCTCCACGCAGCACGCCGCCGAGATCGAGGACATGGGCAAGATCAAGGCCGACCTCATCGAGCACGTTATCACCCCGGTCATGGCCGCTGAGAACATGCCGTGGGATAACGCAGACATCTACGTGAACCCTACCGGTCGCTTTGTCGTGGGCGGCCCCATGGGCGACACGGGCCTCACCGGCCGCAAGATCATTGTCGACACCTACGGCGGCTACGGCCGTCACGGCGGCGGTGCCTTTAGCGGCAAGGACTGCACCAAGGTTGACCGCTCCGCCGCGTATGCCGCGCGCTGGGTCGCTAAGAACGTGGTCGCTGCCGGTTTGGCCGACCGCTGCGAAGTCGAGCTTGCTTACGCCATCGGCGTTTCCAAGCCCCTCTCAATCATGGTCGACACCTTCGGTACCGCACATGTTGCCGAGGACAAGATCGTTGAGGCCGTAGAGAAGACCTTCGACCTGCGCCCAGGTGCCATCATCCGCGACCTAGACCTGCGTCGCCCCATCTACGAAAAGACGGCAGCCTACGGTCACTTCGGCCGCGAAGACGCCGACTTCACCTGGGAAAAAACCGACCGAGTCGAAGAACTCAAAGCAGCCTGCGGCCTGTAAGCTAACTCGAAAAGCTACAGCCAAAAACAACGCACCAAAAGAAGTACCGGCCCCAACCGGTACTTCTTTTTTATTTAAAGGTAGTGAAGATGAGCCGACCTGGGACATGGAATAGGTCACAGGCCGATAAATTTTGCAGCAGAGCGACTCCAACCATGTATCCTAAGTTCCGAGGGCTTTAGTATTTGGTCGATCGCGAGTTCCGCACGAGCCGGAGGCCACTTAATGTGGCCTCCGTGCGAGCAGGACTGTCCGAGCAGGCGACCAAA
>CABUVB010000174.1 GCA_902494815.1 uncultured Collinsella sp.
CTGCCAAACCGCTCGTGCACCAGGTCGGCAAGCATAATGCCCACGGCAAACGACACCACGGGGAAGAAATAGCGTCCCGCCAGCTGCCAGTTGCCCTCCGAGATGCTTACACCCACGAGCAGGATGTTGCCCGTCTGCGCGTTGGCGAAAACATGGTCGCGCCCAATGTACGAATACACGTCCATAAAGCCACCGGCGAGCGCCAAGATGATGCCCAGCTCAATAGACTCCGATATCTGTTTGGCACGCTGCATCGTCGTGCATCCTCCTTGTTGACGACTCTCTCGTGCGTTGGCGGAAACATAGCCGCCGTTCATACTGTAACCCATTGACAACATGGCGTGCGCGCGAGACGGGTTCTCCAACGCGCAGATACACAGTCTGGAAACAAACGACACGCGCATCGACGCGCCAATCCGCCAGCTCATGTACTCCCCCAGTCTTTTTAGCCCCGTCCCAAAAAGACTGGTTACAATTACGTGCAGCATACAGACACCGGGAGGGATCGTGGCAAAAAAGCCTCAGCACGCTCAGAACAGCCAACGCGGACAGCAGGGCAAACAGGGCCAGCAGCAAAAGCGCGGCGGCAAGGCGCAGGCCACGGTCACCCGCGCCAAGCATTCCCAAGCGACGCCCGCCCGTCCCTGGCGTCCGGGCCGCGATAAATTCCTCCCCGTCAGTCGTGCCGACATGGATGCGCGCGGCTGGGACCAGTGCGACTTTGTCTACATCTGCGGCGACGCCTACGTAGACCACCCCAGCTTTGGCATGGCCATTATCAGCCGCGTACTCGACGCGCACGGCTACAAGGTGGGCATTATCTGCCAGCCCGACTGGACCGATCCCGCCAGCATCAGCGTGCTCGGCGAGCCGCGCCTGGGCTTTCTCGTCAGTGCCGGTAACATGGACTCCATGGTCAACCACTATTCGGTGACCAAGCACCGCCGCCACACCGACGCCTATACCCCCGGTGGCGAGGAGGGGCACCGTCCCAACCGAGCCGTCACGGTCTACGGTAACCTCATCCGCCAGACGTTCAAGGACGCCCCCATCATCATCGGCGGCATCGAGGCGAGCCTGCGCCGTCTGGCCCACTACGACTACTGGCAGGACAAGCTTAAACGCTCGGTACTGCTCGACTCGGGCGCCGACATCCTCATCTACGGCATGGGAGAGCACGCAATCATCGAGATCGCCGACGCGCTCGACGCGGGACTGCCCGTCGATCAGATCACCTATATCAACGGCACCGTCTACCGCACAGGTTCGCTCGACGAGGTCTACGACTACGACCTGCTGCCCAGCTGGGACGACCTTACCGCCGACAAGCTCAACTACGCGCGCAGCTTTAACGTGCAGCAGCAGAATATGGACCCCATCACCGGACACCGCCTGGTAGAGCCCTACCCCAACAGCGTCTATGTGGTGCAGAACCCGCCATCGGCGACGCTCAGTACCGATGAGATGGACGAGGTGGCCGAGCTCCCCTACGCACGCGATTGGCATCCCGATTACGACGCAGCGGGCGGCGTGCCGGCCTTTGCCGAAATCAAGTTTTCCATTAGCTCCAACCGCGGGTGCTTTGGTGAGTGCTCGTTTTGCGCCCTCACCTTCCACCAGGGTCGCGTGCTGCAGATGCGCAGCCACGACTCGATCATGCGCGAGGCCGAGCTGCTCACGCGCGATCCCGAGTTTAAGGGCTACATCAACGACGTGGGTGGACCGACGGCCAACTTTAGCCGTCCCGCCTGTGACAAGCAGCTCAAGCACGGCGTGTGCAAGAACAAGCGCTGCCTGTGGCCGAGCGTGTGCAAGAACATGGTGGTCGACGAAAGCGGCTACACGCAGCTGTTGCGCGACCTGCGCCAGCTGCCGGGCGTCAAGAAGGTCTTCGTGCGCAGCGGCATCCGTTTTGACTACACCATGGCCGATGCCTCGGACGAGTTTTTGCGCGAGCTGCTGGAGCATCACGTCTCGGGCCAGCTGCGCGTAGCGCCCGAGCACGTGAGCGACGCGGTGCTGAGTGTGATGGGCAAGCCGAGCCGCGCCGTCTACGATGCGTTCTGTCGCAAATTTGAGCGCTTGAACCGCGAATACGGACTCAAGCAGTATGTGGTGCCGTATCTGATCTCGAGCCACCCGGGCTCAACCATGAAGGAAGCCGTGGACCTTGCCGAGGCCGTGCGCGACATGGGCTACATGCCCGAGCAGGTGCAGGACTTCTACCCCACCCCGTCCACCATGTCGACGTGCATGTACTACACCGGCGTGGATCCGCGTACCATGCAGCCGATCTACGTGGCGCGCGACCCGCACGAGAAGGCCATGCAGCGCGCGCTCATCCAATATCGCAAGCCCGAGAACTACAAGCTCGTGCGCGAGGCACTGGAAAAGGCCGGCCGTCGCGATCTGATCGGCTACACCAAGCATTGCCTGATTCGCCCCGTGCCGCCACGCCCGGGCGAGACGTCTGCCGGCGGTGGGCATGGCACCGGCAAGAAGGGCGGCAAGGCCCACGGTGGCGCTGGTGATGCCGGCAAGGGGTCTAAGGGCAGCAAGAGATACGGCGGTATGTCCCGCGCGCAGAACACCGCAGGCCGCAACCGCGCGGCACAGGGGCGTCAGGGCGCCAACGGAGGCGGTCGCCGCAACTAGCGCAGCGGTGCGCTCGCTGCGTCCATCCCACACGCGTGGCGCAGCGAGCGCATCGCCTCTACCAGCACAAAGCCGGCGATGCCAACCGTGACCACAACGTCGAGCGGTGTGCCCACAAACCACAGCAGCCCCATGAGATACGACCCGGCATTAAACGCAAAGTGCAGCAGAATCGTGTAGCGAAGCTTTCCGGTGGTCACGAGTACCCAACCAAAAATGAGGCCGGCAGCGCCCGCGTAGCAGCCCTGCACCCAGTTCATGTGCATAAAGCCGAAGACCGCCGCCTGCAGCACGATTGCCGCGGCGACGCCCCAGGTACTCGGGGCCGCCCAGGGCACTATGGCGCCGTCCTGCGCGTTCGCGCGGCGCCGGCGCTTCCAGAACGAACGGCACTGTGGATTAAACGCACGCAGCGAAAACTCAAAGATGATGCCGCGCACCAGGAGCTCTTCGCAAAACGGAGCGCCGAGCACTGTGGTCAAGACAGCAAGAAGGCTGGTATCGCCCATGCCCGTCTCCTCGACGAGCTCGCTATAGTCTGCCGCGACCTCGGGCAGCAGCGACAGTACGCCGTCGCATAGGTAGCTAATGACCACCTGCATGGATAGGCCGATCACGATAACGCAGGCAATGCGCTTCCATGCCGCGCCTGCTCCCCCGCCGAGTGGGCGTTCGCCTTGCCGGCGCGCCATGAAGGAGCGGGGCCACAGATAGCGCCACCACAGCAGCGCCATCAAAAATGACGCCGTCTGAGCGGCAGCCTGGAACCATTGGATATCGAGATTGTCGATCGGATAGCCCGTCAGCACCGACACGGCATCGAGAACTGAAAACAGAACCATGCTCAGGGCAATATCGGCAGCAACAACACCAAAACAGGCAAGCGCCCAAATCATCGCATTGAGCATGCCAACCTCCTCAAAACCCGGCACTTAGGGACGTTCCTTAACTGCCGGCAGAAAAGGAACGTCCCCAAGTGCCGGCAGTTTGGGACAGTCATTGTTGATGAGAATCGGGCGCAGCGCCAAAGGCCCCGTTGGGCGAAATGTCGAACGGAAAGGTGCCGCAGCGATTGAAGGCGGCGATAAACATGCGGATGGCGTTGGACGGCGTAGTGCCCACGAGCTGGGTTGCCGCCGCGAAGGCCGCCTTTTCCTCGGGCAAGACCTTCGCGAC
>CABUVB010000175.1 GCA_902494815.1 uncultured Collinsella sp.
GTTACGTTGTGCAACTCAAAGCGGTCGCCAACGTTGCGCGAGACCGAATACTCAAAGGCGGCGCCGCTATCCAAGAAGCCAATCTGGTTGAGTTCGAGCAGGGGAGAGCCGGGTTTGGTATCCAGGCGCTCAGCTTCTTCCTCGGTTGCTGCCACGGCGCGAATGGTACGGTGAAAGCTCGAAATCTTCAGCCCACATTGCTCGCGGATGAATCGGTAGAGCGATCCGTACAGGTCCTTCTTTTTCAGCCCCGGAATCAGCTCGAGGGGCATGTAGGTGTACTCGATAACGATGGGCTTCTCATCGGCCTGACGCACGCGCACGACGTGATAGGCAAAGTCATCCTCGGCAATTCCCAGCTGGGCTGCGATGTCCGCCGGTGGATTAACGATCGAGAAATCGTAGACCACCGAGGTCACCTTCTCCCCGCGGTGCTCATACGAAAAACCCTGGGCACGGTCGTTTTTGCCCTGGAAAAACGCCTGGCCGGGAAGTCCCGCCGTGTCCTTAACGTAGGTGCCCGATCCGCGCCGGCTGGTAATAAGGCCTTCCTCGGTGATTTGTTCAATAGCTCGTTTGACGGTGATTTTGGAAACGCTATAGAGCTCGCAGAACTCAACGACGGTAGGAAGCTTGTCGCCCGGTTTAAGAGCGCCATCCTCGATAGTGCGACGAATATCTGCAGCTATCGCCTCGTATTTGGGAATCATGGAACCTCCTTTCCAACTTGATTGAGAATAAAAGAAAGTATAGTCAACACCTAAGTATCTCTATTGAGTTATTGAAAAGTTCGAGAAAGATAAAATTAAAAGTCGCCCCGCTTGTAAAATTAGAGCGTTTTAAATGATAAACATCTGAGTAGTGTCGTGTTGAGAAATGATCGGTCCGAGGACGGGGCCGAACCGATATAACACCCAGCGAACCGAATCTCGTACTCTGCGCTTCCCCAGATAAAACCTGCCAAAACAAACCTGTCCTTTTTGGTAGGTTTTTGCCTTGGGAGCGGTACCATACAGGCAATGTTTAAACGAGAAAGGTGGGCTCCCATGGAACCTAAGCAGTACTACATCGGCATTGACGTCGGCGGCACTTCGGTTAAGGAGGGCCTGTTCGACGAAGACGGTAACCTGCTTGCCAAGGCCAGCGTGCCTACGCCTCCCATCGTTGACGCTGCGGGCTTTGCCGCGGTGACCGAGGCTATCGACCAGGTGGTCGCCAAGGCCCAGATTCCGCGCGCCTTTGTGGCTGGCATTGGCCTGGCCGTTCCGTGCCCCATCCCGGCGTCGGGCGATGCCAAGGTCAAGGCCAACATTGCCATTAACCTGCCCGAGCTGAGGATCGCCATTCAGCAGCACTGCCCCGACGCGGTCGTTAAGTACGAGAACGATGCCAACGCCGCCGCCATGGGCGAGGCCTGGCTCGGCTCTGCCAAGGGCGTGCAGAACGTGGTGATGGTCACCATCGGTACCGGCGTGGGTGGCGGCGTTATCGTTAATGGCGACGTGGTATCGGGCGTTGTGGGTGCTGGCGGCGAGATTGGCCACATGTGCCTGAACCCAGCTGAGGAGCGCACCTGCGGCTGCGGCGGCCATGGCCACCTGGAGCAGTATTCCAGCGCCACCGGCGTGGTGAGCAACTACCTTGCCGAGTGCAAGAAGGCGGGCGTCGAGCCCATCGAGCTCACCGGCCCCTCCGATTCCAAGGACGTGTTCCAGGCCTGCCGCGAGGGAGACAAGCTCGCGCTGGCCGCGGCCGATACCATGGCCGATTATCTCGGTCGTGCCCTGGCGCTTATTGCCAACGTGGTCGACCCCGAGATGTTCCTGATCGGCGGCGGTGCGTCTGCCTCGGCCGATGTCTACCTCGACGCCGTTCGCGAGCACTTCCAGCGCTACGCGCTTTCCGCCTCGCGCGAGACGCCCATTAAGGTCGCTTCGCTCGGCAACGACGCCGGCATCATCGGCGCCGCCTACGTAGCCCTGCGCGCCGCCGGTAAATAGCTGGTGCAAGGGGGTCAGGTTACTTTGCACCAACATGGTGTAAAAGGGACAGCCTTGGCCCCCGTGCCTACCCCAAAATATGCCGTGGCCCTTCCGTCTGCGAAGGCTCGGCATCGGCGTGCTACCATAGCTACGTCCAAGTACACATATCAAGTGGAGGATATCCATGGCAAACGTTCTTGTCTTTGGTCACCAGAACCCCGATAACGACGCCATCATGAGCGCCGTCGTCCTGTCCCAGCTGCTCAACCAGGTTGAGTATGCCGGCAACACCTACGAGGCCTGTGCCCTTGGTCAGCTTCCGGCAGAGTCCGCTAAGCTGCTCGCCGGCGCCGGCATCGCCGAGCCTCGTGTGATCGAGTCCGTCGAGGCCGGTCAGCTCGTCGTCCTCACCGACCACAACGAGTCCGCCCAGTCCGTCGCCGGCCTTAAGGACGCCACGGTCTTTGGTGTTGTCGACCATCACCGCATCGGCGACTTCGAGACCGCCGGCCCGCTGCACTACATCTGCCTGCCCTGGGGCTCCAGCTGCACCATCGTCACCAAGCTCGCCGGCGTGCTCGGCGTTGAGCTTTCCGACGTCCAGGCCAAGCTGCTGCTCTCGGCCATGATGACCGACACACTCATGCTCAAGAGCCCCACCACCACCGATGTCGACCGCGCCGTCGCTGCTAAGCTCGGCGAGCAGGTGGGCGTCGACCCGGTCAAGTTTGGCATGGAGGTCTTCCTTACCCGTCCGTCCGGCTCCTTCACCGCAGCCGAGATGGTCGGCAACGACATCAAGATGTTCGAGCCCGCTGGCAAGAAGCTACTCATCGGCCAGTACGAGACCGTCGACAAGACCCGCGCACTCGGCATGATCGACGAGATCCGCGAGGCCATGCGCGCCTATGCCGCCGAGAAGGGTGCCGACGGCATCGTCCTGTGCATCACCGACATCATGGAGGAGGGCTCGCAGGTCCTGCTCGAGGGCGAGACCGAGGCCGCTCAGAAGGGCCTGGGCATCGCTGACGAGCACGACGGCGTCTGGATGCCGGGCGTCCTTTCCCGTAAGAAGCAGGTCGCTGCTCCCATCATGGCCGCCTGCTAGGTTTTGTTGACCTAACACCGACGACCGGACCGCGGACGCCCCGCGCTCCGGTCGTTTTTTGCGCGCGGGACCGCGTCCCCTATTGGACAGGGGCGCTCGCACCGTTGAGCAAATAATGTTCAACCTGTGGTTCCGCTTTTCGGCCGCGCTTGCGCGTTTATCGCGCAGGGTAGGCTAGATGCAAGCGTAATACGTTGGAGCGCGGCGCCGCCATTTGGGCGGGCCGTGCTTTTTAAAGACGGGAACCTTCCCGCGAAAGGAGCCGCCCATGGCAGCAACCGAGCAGCTGTTCAACACCCGTGAGCGCAAGCGCTTTGAGCGTCACGACATTTGGGAGCGCATTGCCGAGAACGGCACGATTTCCGCCGCCGTCATGGTGATCGCCGCCATCGCCGCCGTCATCTGTGCCAACACCGATGCCTACGAGGCCATTTATCACTTTTTGGAGACCCCGCTGTATGTGGGCCTTGGCAGCCTTACGGCCGGCCTTACCGTTGAGCTTTTCGTCAACGACTTCCTTATGGCGATCTTCTTCTTGCTGGTGGGCATCGAGCTCAAGTACGAGATGACGGTCGGCGAGCTCAAGAATCCGCGTCAGGCCATGCTTCCCATGCTGGCGGCCGTGGGCGGCGTCGTTGTTCCCGCCTGCATCTACCTGATCTTTAACCATGCCGGCGCCCGCAACGGTTGGGCTATCCCCA
>CABUVB010000176.1 GCA_902494815.1 uncultured Collinsella sp.
CGACGATTGTTGCCGTCGCCGTTGCGCTCACGCTCTTTTTTGTCCTCGCTACGTCGGTCTTTAGCGCTCGTCACGCCGCGTATGCCGAGTCCGTTTCCAACGTTACCTACGAGACCATTCGCGTTCAGCCTGGTGATTCTCTTTGGTCGCTTGCCGAGGAATATCCAATCGAAGGCCTTTCCACGCAAGAGACTTCCGACATGATCCGTAACGTCAATCATCTGGAGCATGGTTCGCTCGCCGCCGGTGCGCATCTTAAGGTTCCTGCTCGTTCGTAATCATTATCGCGCTGCGCATGGTACCCTTGTTATCGTTTAAGAGGAGGTACCATGCGCTGTCCTAAATGCGGCAAGGCACATACCCGCGTCGTTGATTCCCGTATGCAGGAGTCAAATAACACCATTAAGCGCCGTCGCGAATGTTGCTCGTGTAATTACCGCTTTACAACGTTCGAGCGATGCGAAGACCCAATCGAGGTCATTAAGTCGGACGGAACCAAGCAGCGGTTCGATCGCAATAAGCTGCTCGTCGGCTTGATGCGCGCCACCATCAAGCGCGATATCGACACTAAGAAGCTCAATGAGATTATCGACGACATCGAGGTCGAGCTGCGCTCTCGCACGCTGACGGCCGTCACGTCCCATGAGTTGGGTGACATGGTGCTCAAACGCTTGGCCAAGATCGACAAGGTGGCGTACATCCGCTTTGCCTCGGTCTACCGCGATTTCAAAGACGTTGATGAGTTTCTGCAAGAGCTCGACAAGCTAAGGTGATTCCATGTCCAACATTACCCTCAACATAAAGCGTCTCGATCCCACCGTCGAGCTTCCCAAATACGCCCATCCCACCGATGCCGGCTTGGATCTGCGCTCCAACGAGGACTGCGTCCTGAAGCCTTTCGAACGTCGTCTGGTCTCTACTGGGCTGGCTATCGCACTGCCCGATGGCTACGCCGGCTTCGTCCAGCCCCGCAGCGGTCTCGCCATCAAGCAGGGCCTGTCTATAGTCAACACACCGGGCCTCATCGACGCCCACTACCGAGGAGAACTCAAGGTTATCCTCATCAACCTGGATCCCTCCAACAACATCCAAATCAACAAAGGCGACCGCATAGCCCAACTCGTCATCCAAGAAGTCCCCACGGTTAACCTCGTAGAAGTAGAAGAACTAGACGAAACCGACCGAGGCAACGGAGGCTTCGGCTCCAGCGGCGTCGCCTAGGGGCGCTCATATCCCTCCCTCCCGCCTCTCACACATATCATTCCATGCTCAAACATTCTCGCTTCGCTTCGCTTCGCTCGCTGCGAAACTGCGCGTGGAACGATATAGGTAAGCCCCGGGCGGGCGGCTACTCGCTTGAAACAATATTTACTTTTCTAGTAAGTCGATGCGATAAAGGGACGCCTCCTTTGTCGCATCGACTTACTGTATTTATATTTTCCTGTTTTACCTTTGCAGGTTCTAATGGAGGGGATACCGAAGTAGCTGCTAGTAAGTAAACGCAGCCGCTCTGCCGGAGTCGCCCTTATATCGTTCCACGCGCAGTTTCGCAGCGAAGCGAGAATGTTTGAGCATGGAATGATATAAGGGCGGCTCCGGCAGAGCGGCGGACATTCGACTAGCGGATATGCGCGGGTTTTCCGCCCCAGTAGAAGCGGCAGAAGGCTCGTTTGCGCTTTTGGGGTTTGCCTACGAGCTCCATGGTTGCGATGGCTATGTCTTCGGCTGCGTGGGGGCGGCGTAGTACTTCGCCGTTGATGAGTAGCGCCTTGAGCGACTCAGGGTGGTCGTGCAGGTGACGAAGCGTCACGATGAGTTCTCGTGCGGTGGTGACATGCATGCTGGCGCCCATGCCGGTGAGCATCGTGGTGTTGGCCTTTTCTTGACCGTATGATTTGCCCAGCAGGATCATCGGCAGATGTGCGCATAGGCACTCGGTGACCGTGAGTCCGCCCGATTTGAGGATTGCCAGGTCGCAGCCGTGCATGAGGGCCGCCATGTCGTCCACGTAGTCCAGAACCGTGACGTTGTCGAGCTTCATGGCGTCGAAGAGCGTCTTGAGTCGGGCGGCGTATTCCTTATCCTTGCCCGGTAAAAAGACAAAGTGCATGTCCTCAAAGCTGCGTAAGAAGGGGAGCGTGTGGTCCATCGCGGCGCGGAAACGCACGTATGGTTGGGGCAAACTGGCGCCGGCCATCACCAATACGACGGTTTTGTCTATGGGGAGATTGAACTTGCTGAGCTCATCTTCGCGTTTGTAATCTGAATCGAAACCGGCACGAATGGGAATGCCCGTTATGCGGATCTTTGACTCGGGAACCTTGCGCGGGCGCAGCGTTTCGGCCATAAACTCGTTGGCTACGCAGAATAGGTCGGTGTCCTTGTGGGGCCAAAATCCTTCGACTTCGTAATCGGTCGGCACGCAGATGACCGGAAAATCAATACCCGTGATGACGCGGGCGCCCACAGCGACGTTGGCCGCCGTAATGTGTGTTGCGACCACGGCTATGGGCCTGCGGGTCCGGACGTATTCGTTGAAGGCGGGGAACATAATTCGTGACCATGCTGTGCCGCCGCCCCAGAGCAGATGTCCTGTAAGCGTATATCGCCAGGTCAGGTCGTAAATGGGACGCGTGGCACCGGTAAACGACGCTGCTGTTTTATTACCATCGAACCTAATGCGTCCAAAATCAAGGATATCGAGCACTTCAATTTCAATATCCTCAGGGATTCCCTTGGTGCCGCGGATAAGGTCAAATGCTTGTGCAATCGCGTTGGCGGCGGCTTTGTGGCCCGATCCAACTGATGCGTGCACAATGGTTACCAGGGGTTTTTGTGCAGGTAAAACGGTCATTTGCTCCGGTTGGGGAGTGGCTTGCATGGGCAGGGGAGCGCTATTGCCCGTCTGCGTTTGATCCATCGATAACTCCCCTTCAGCTTTGTTACGCGATTTATCATTGTAGTGCATGAGTGTCATGTTCACGTAAATTTGGGTATGAGCGCAAAGAACGACAACGTTTCGACGAGAGGATATTCCATGACTACCGATCAGCCGATTGATGTTGCGATTATCGGTGGAGGCCCCGCGGGCTATGCTGCCGCCATTTACGCTGCGCGTGCCAACCTGACGACGACCGTGATTGAGCAGGGCATGTCGGGTGGACAGATCGCCACGACCAATGAAGTCGAGAACTATCCGGGCATTCCGCTCTTGAGTGGCGCCGAACTCGGTGAGCGTTTTCAGCAACATGCAGAGGGGCTGGGAGCGCAGGTTACATGGAGCATGGTTACGGGTATCGATTACGGTGCCGATGCAGCGCTGTTTACGGTGCATCACGGTATGGGCGATACGCTTGCCTCGAGCGTTATTGCTTGCATGGGTGCCACGCCGCGTCCGGCAGGTTTCGCTGGCGAGGATACCTATCGCGGTCGTGGCGTTTCATATTGCGCAACATGTGACGGCATGTTCTTCCGCGGCAAACAGGTCTTTGTAATCGGTGGTGGCAATTCGGCATGCGAAGAGGCACTGTTCCTGTCAGACATTGCCAGCAGTGTGACCATCGTGCTGCGCCGCGACCAGTTCCGTGCGCCTGATGGTGTTGTTCAGAAAGTACTCGAAAAGGACAATATTACAGTTAGGTACCAAACTAGTATTGTGGAGCTCTCGGGCGAAGCCATGCCAACGACGATCGCCTTTAAGGACAATTCATCCGGGGAAATTCATACCGAGTCATTTGAGCCCGGCTCTTTC
>CABUVB010000177.1 GCA_902494815.1 uncultured Collinsella sp.
CGTAATACGTTAGAGCGCGGCGCCGCCACTTGGGCGGGCCGTGCTTTTTTAAGACGGGAGCCATCCCGTGAAAGGAGCCGCCCATGGCAGCAACTGAGCAGCTGTTTAACGTTCGTGAGCGCAAACGCTTTGAACGTCACGACATCTGGGAGCGCATCGCCGAGAACGGCACGATTTCCGCCGCCGTCATGGTCTTCGCCGCCATCGCCGCCGTCATTTGCGCCAACACCGATGCCTACGAGGCTATCCATCACTTTTTGGAGACCCCGTTGTATGTGGGTCTGGGCAACCTGACGGCCGGTCTCACCGTCGAGCTTTTCGTCAACGACTTTCTCATGGCGATCTTCTTTTTGCTCGTGGGCATTGAGCTTAAGTACGAGATGACAGTTGGCGAGCTCAAGAACCCGCGCCAGGCCATGCTTCCCATGCTGGCGGCCGTGGGCGGCGTCGTCGTTCCCGCCTGCATCTACCTGATCTTTAACCATGCCGGCGCCCACAACGGTTGGGCCATCCCCATGGCAACCGATATTGCCTTTGCGCTGGGCGTGCTGTCGCTTTTGGGCAACCGCGTGCCCAACGGCGTGCGCGTGTTCTTCTCGACGCTCGCTATCGCCGACGACCTCATCTCCATCGCCGCCATCGCCATCTTCTACGGCCAGAGCCCCAATCCGTTTTGGTTAGGCGCCGCCGCGCTGGTGACCTGCGCGCTCGTGTGGCTCAACAAGACGCAGCATTACCGCCTTGCCCCGTATTCGGTGCTGGGCCTGCTGCTGTGGTTCTGCATGTTCAAGAGCGGCGTGCACGCTACGCTCGCCGGCGTCATCCTGGCCTTCACCATCCCGGCCAAGTGCGGCGTTAAGCTCGATAGTCTGACCGACTGGCTGGGCGAGTGCCTGCCGCTGCTCGATGACCGCTACGACGACGAGGCGCACATCTTGGGCCAGCATGACTTTACCGTCTCGACCACCAGGGTCGAGCGCGTCATGCACCGCGTGACCCCGCCGCTCATCCGCATGGAGCGCCTGATCTCCACGCCGGTCAACTTTGTGATTCTGCCGATTTTCGCGTTCGTCAACGCACAGGTTCGCCTAGTGGGCGTGGACATGAGCACACTGCTCACCGACCCGGTGACGCTCGGCGTGTACTTTGGCATGTTGCTGGGCAAGCCGATCGGCATCTTTGGCATGACGTTCGCCTTGGTCAAGCTCAAGGCCTGCGAGCTGCCGCACAACGTCAACTGGCACATGATTGCCGGCGTGGGCATTCTGGGCGGTATCGGCTTTACCATGTCGATTCTCATCAGCGGCCTTGCCTTCCCGACCGCCCAGTTTGAGGTTCTGGCTGCCAAGGCCGCCATCCTTGCCGGTTCGGTCACCGCTGCCGTGCTCGGCATGATTTACATGAGCGTGGTCTGCAAACACCCCGCGCCCAAGGGCGAGTAAGAGCACATACAAGTTTGAAAACGCCGCCTGTGAACACCATCACAGGCGGCGTTTTAGTCATTCGGGACGTTCTTAAATGACTAGGTTTATTCCACGGTGCCGTAGATGGCGCCCCAGCCGTGGGCGGCCAAGGCGGAGTTGAGCTGGTCGCAAAGTGACTGGCGGTCGTAATAGCCGGGCGGTAGCAGGTTCACGATTTCCATGAGATCGGGCGCCAGGTCCAAGATTTCGGCCTGTACGATCAGATCCAGGCGGTCGATGGCGTGGCGGTCGTAAAACAGTCCGTCGACCAGGCGCTGAAGGTCGCCGAATTCCTCGGCCTGGAACGATCCGTACTCCATAGTGCCTCCTTGGGCGCTTCATGCCGGCATGCGCGGCGATTCGTAATTCATTGCGATGAACTTAATCTATCACGGCTTCATAACGTTGTGACGGTGGCGGTCTATACTTAGAAGAATTGCAACGTACCGCTTCGTGAAAGGTCGCACCCATGCAGACGATCTACCAGAAGATGGAAACCACCGAACTCGATGCCGCCATCGAGGCGCTCAAAGCCGAGGTCGCCGAGGTCAAGGCCAAGGGCCTGGCGCTCGACATGGCCCGCGGCAAGCCGTCGCCCTCCCAGGTGGACATCTCTCGACCCATGCTCGATATCCTCAATGCCGATGCCGATCTGCACGACGGCAACGTCGACTGCTCCAACTACGGCTGCTTTGAGGGCATTCCCTCGGCGCGCAAGCTGGCGGGGGAGTTCCTGGGCTGCCCCGCCGAGCAGACGCTCGTGCTGGGTTCGTCGAGCCTGCTGATCGAGCACGATATCGCCGGCATGTTCTGGCGCTGCGGCTCGTGCGGCAGCGAGCCCTGTGACGCCTACGAGGCCGCGCACGACGGCAAGAAGGTCAAGTTCCTGTGCCCCGTTCCCGGCTACGATCGCCACTTTGGCATCACCGCCGACTTGGGCATCGAGAACGTCCCCGTCGCGATGACCGACAACGGCCCCGACATGGCCGAGGTTGAGCGCCTGGTTGCCACCGACGACTCCATCAAGGGCATCTGGTGCGTGCCCAGGTATTCCAACCCCACGGGCATCACATTTAGCGAGGACACCGTGCGTCGCCTGGTCGAGATGCCCACGGCCGCGCCCGATTTCCGCATCTTCTGGGACAACGCCTACTGCGTGCACGACCTGTACGACGAGACCGACGAGCTCGCAAACATCTTTGATCTCGCTCGCGCGGCGGGTACCGAGGACCGCGTGGTGGCTTTTGCCTCGACGTCCAAGATCACCTTCCCGGGCGCCGGTATCGGCTTTATCGGTGCGAGCCCCGCGGTCATCGCCGAGTTCTCCAAGCGCCTGAAGGCCGGCCTCATCAGCGCCGACAAGCTCAACCAGCTGCGTCACGTGCGCTTCCTTCCCACCATCGAGGCGGTCAAGGAGCACATGAAAAAGCATGCCGAGTTTCTGCGTCCGCGCTTTGAGGCCGTCGAGCGCAAGCTCACCGAGGGCTTGGGCGACACGGGCTGCGCCACCTGGACGCACCCCCGCGGCGGCTACTTTGTAAGCTTCGATGGTCCCGAGGGCTCGGCCCAGAAGGTCGCCGCGCTTTGCGCCGACCTGGGCGTCAAGCTCACGCCGGCCGGTGCTACCTGGCCCTATGGCAAGGACCCGCGCGACACCAATATCCGCATCGCGCCGAGCTATCCTACGGTCGAGGACCTGGAGGCCGCGCTTGATGTGCTGGTGCTGGCCGTTAAGCTTGTCGCTGCCGAGCTTGCGCGTGCCGAGCGTGCCTAACGCGCGGCTTCCCGTACTATCCGCACTTTCGATACGTAAAGGAGCGTATACATGGATTTGGGTATTTCCACCAACCCCACGCCAGAGCTCTACACCATTAAGGTAACCGGCGAGATCGATATCTCTAACGCCGATAGCCTGCGCAATGCCATCGACTTGGCGCTCGAGCAGCCCACCGAGGCCGTTGAGCTCGACTTTGCCCAGGTGAGCTATATCGACTCGACGGGCATTGGCGTGCTTGTGGGCGCCGCGCACCACGCGGTCGACCACGGCAAGCGCTTTAGCTGCACCAATGTGCTGCCCCCGGTGATGCGCGTGGTCCAGCTGTTGGGTGTCGACCAGGAGATTTCGATCACCGCTGCATAATCTTTGCCCCAAAAGGGCGTGCCGTTTGGCATATGTTTGTGATGCGCTCGGACGTTTTGGCGTCCGGGCGCTATACTTGACCGAATGAATAGACGAGTTCCGGCCGAATGGCGCGGTGCGGGCTC
>CABUVB010000178.1 GCA_902494815.1 uncultured Collinsella sp.
CGAGACCGTCATCGATGCCGACTTTATGAAGCGTGCAACCTATGCACTGGGCCAACAGACGCGTCAGGGCCTGCCGATTTTAGTCAAGAGCGGATACTTTTACGATCGCGACGGGTCGCCGCTGGCTCCTACGGACAAAGCGGGCATTTGCCATCGCTGGTGGACCAAGCGTATCGAGTTCAATCGCTGGATGAAAAAGGCGCTCTCGGGCACCCGTATCTCGCGCTCCAATTACGTGTGTGGCGGCCTGATGGCCCTGCACGCCCGCGCCTTTACGCGCGTGGCCTTCGACCCGTTTATCACCCGCGGCGAGGATCTGGACTATCTCTTTAACATGCGTATGTTTGGCTACGACGTGTGGTTCGACAACGAGTGGACCGTGCGCCACCTGCCGCCCGAGTCCGAGAAGCGCTCGCCGCGCTTTATGCAGGACGTGTACCGTTGGTACTACGAGCGGGCCAAGCTGACGTTCGCTGCGCACCAAAAGGAACTCATCCCGGTTACGGCCGCATCACTCATGCCCTATCCGGGTCCGTGGATCTCGCGCGAGCTCGACGACCGCGTGCGCAAGACCGCCATGGTTCGCAGTATGTTTACCCGCGAGCACGAGGGGTATCTGCGCATCTGGCGTCATGGTATTGACGAGGCCAAGACCTATGCCCGCCAAAACGCCGCAAGCTACCTGCGTTTTCAGAGTTTCTGGCCCAAGATCATGGACGAACTTTGGCGCGACGCACAACTGATTAGCATCCTGGAGGGGGCTGAATGATCGATCGCCGCGCCCAGCGCGATAATTCAATTTCAATCTTTCGCATCATCGCCGTTGTCTGCGCCGTTTGCGTGTTGGTGTACTTTATCTTTGCCCTGGCGACTGGCATTGAGCCGATTGCCACGGTGATCGCCTGTGCGTTACTGTGCATCTTCCTGTGCATCTTTATCTATTTGACGCTCAATCCCGATTCGGTACGCTCCCAGTACACCGAGGAGACGCTTTCGGTTGCCTCGGCCATGCTCGAGGACATTAAGGGCGGCCTGACGCAGGAATCGGCGCTTTTGGTGTGCCGGCGTATTCTGCCCGAGACACGTGCCATGACCGTTGCCATCACCGATGAGGGCAACGTGCTGGCCTGCGCGGGCGAGTTCGAGGAAAAGCTGCTGCCCGATTCGCCCATCCACACGCTTGCCACGCGCTACGTCATTGAGCACGGCATCGTGCAGTCGTTCAACCGTATGGTGGATGTCGTGGGCTCGGATGGCTCGCACAACCAAGTCCCCGCCGGCATTATCGCCCCCATCAAGGTGGGCGATCGTACCGTCGGCACGCTCAAGTTCTACTACAAGACCCCGCGCGCCGTCGACCGTACCCAGTACGCGCTTGCCTCGGGCTTTGCCGAGATCTTGTCCACGCAGCTCGCCATCCACGAGCTCGAGGTGCAAAAGGAACTCACAGCGCGCGCCGAGGTGCGTGCGCTGCAGGCGCAGATTAACCCGCACTTCCTGTTCAACACGCTGAACACCATTGCATCGTTTACGCGCACCGACCCGCTGCGGGCCCGCGAACTGCTTCGTGAGTTCTCATCGTTCTATCGTGCCACGCTCGACAACTCGGGATCGCTCATTCCGGTCTCGCGCGAGGTCGCACAGACCAAGCGCTATCTTACCTTTGAGAAGGCCCGCTTTGGCGAGGACCGCGTGCTTGCGACGTTCGATGTGTCCGAGGACGTGGAAGATACGCTGGTGCCGGCGTTCGTGATCCAGCCGATTGTCGAGAACGCCGTACGTCATGGTATGGGCGATGACGACGCCCTGAGGATCGACGTGACCGTTCACCAAGACGGCGAGGATGCAATCTTGATTGCCGTGGCCGATAATGGCGTGGGCATGGATGAGGGTACCGCCGCCAGACTGTTTGACGAGCGCTCTGCCCGTCCCGACGCCAGCTCTCCCCAGGGTGGCGGCGCCGGTGTGGCCATGCACAATATTTCGGAGCGCATCCATCGCTTTTATGGGCCGCACTCCTATACGCGTGTCGAATCGGCGCCGGGCAAGGGCACCAAAGTGCTCCTTCATCTTGATTTGTCAGAGAGCATCTTTGACATTCAAGAGTAAAATAAAAGGCTACGGGCTCAACGTCATGCGACGGATGCCCGGCGTAGTTAGTTGACGAAAGGTTTTATCCCTATGCTGCGTGCGATGATTGTGGATGATGAGGCGCCGGCTCGCTCGGAGCTTCGCTTCCTGCTCGAGCAAACGGGCAAGATCGGCACGATCACGGAGGCGTCGAGCGTCCGCTCCGCCATCGAGATGCTTATGGAAAGTCGCGTGGATGTCGTGTTTCTCGATATCTCGATGCCCGGTGCCTCGGGCCTGCAACTTGCCGAGGCGCTGCATAAGCTCAAAAATCCGCCGGCGATCGTGTTTGTGACTGCGTATAGTGACCATGCGGTCGAGGCATTCGACGTGGATGCCGTCGATTATCTGATGAAGCCGGTCGAAGAAGCTCGCTTGGATCGCGCGATCGAGAAGGTCATGCAACGCGCCAAGCCGGTTACGGACAGCAAGGTGACCATCGAGCGCATCCCGGTGGAAAAGGGCGGCCGCAAGGTGCTCATTCCCGTGGACGACATTCGCTTTATCATGGCTAAGGACGATTACTCCTGCATCTATACCGTCGATGATCGCTTTTTGTCGACGACCTCGCTGGCGCAGTTTGAGGCCAAGCTCTGCGACTTTGGCTTCTTCCGTGTTCACCGTCGCTATATCGTCAACTTGGCGTGCGTCACGGACGTCGAGACGGTGCCCTCGGGTGCCATCCAGCTGGGCATTACGGGCGTCGACGAACGCGTGCCGGTTTCGCGCCGCCGCGTCGTGCCGCTCAAGAAGGCTCTGAGTCTCTAGCACACTGGCCCCGCAGCCCTGTAGACCCATCGTCTGCGGAGCCGTGGGGCTTTTTTGTATGTATCTGCCGAATCGTTTTTTGCGGAAGGATCCCATGAACAGCGCAAGCGCCAAGCGCATCGACATCATCTCGGACACCCACGGCTATTTATCGCCTGCGCTCCTGGACGAGCTTGAGGGCGCGGATCTGATTATCCACGCCGGCGACCTCACGTCAGAGATGGACTACGAGCACCTATGCACCATCGCCCCCGTGCGGGCCGTACTGGGCAACAACGATTACTACCGCGACTACGGCCCCGATGTAGACCGTCTTGCGCTTTTTACCTACGAAGGCCTCAAATTCGCCGTAGCCCACTACCGCGAAGACCTTCCGGTGGGATCCGTAGACGTAGCCATCAACGGCCACACCCACGTAACCAAAGAAGCCCAAGTGGGCCGTTGCTTAGTCCTCAACCCGGGCAGCGCCAGCTACCCCAGAGGCACCAGAGGCCCCACCATGGCCAGAATGCTAGTAAAAGACGGCAAGATCCTAAGCACTAAGTTTATTGACCTAGGGTAATCACAACAAAAACGGGGGATGCAGATGCGTCCCCCGTTTCCATTTGAGCCAAAGGCGGAAGTTCAACAAGATCCATCAGACCAACCCCGCCGAGGAGCATGCGGGCTAGCCGCGCAGCGGCGCACGCCCGCAAAACTGATTGAACAATGTGACGGCAGGGAGGGTCTCCGGGGCTGAGGGCGGGGGTTAAGTTTGTCGCGAGTTCCGCACGCAAAGGAAAGCACTTAATGTGCTTTCCGTCTTGCGCAGGACTGTAGAG
>CABUVB010000179.1 GCA_902494815.1 uncultured Collinsella sp.
AAGCACTCGGAACGATTTTTGAACATCCAGCCCATCGCGGACGGCTGACGACCCGAAACCGGGCCAAAGCGCAGACCCGCCGCCTGCATGGCATGAATGCCCTCGATGGCGTAGTCGCTAGCGCCGTCATGCCCGGCTGGAATCAGCGTATCGTCCATATCGGTCAGCACAAGTTTGATCATAAGGCCCCCATTCGTATCGGTCCTACCTATTGTAACGACCTGCCAAAATAAACCTGTCCCTTTTTGGCAGGTGCGTTAGTATAGGGAACAACAGATTCGATGCGGGAGTGCCGGCGGTGCAAACCACAAGGCTGAGAGGGCATGGGGCCCAATCCTTTGAACCTGTCAGTTAATGCTGGCGTAGGGAGCATGCCGCCTTTACAGGGGCGCTGTCTATGCACAGCGCCCCTTTTCTATGCCAAGGAGGCATGTGCAGTGATTGATTCGGAACAGCTTAAGCAGCATCTGGTCAAGGCGGTGGACGAGATTCGCGCCACCAATCCGATGGCCGGCTCCATCACCAACACGGTGACGATCGACTTTGTCGCCAACGCGCAGCTCGCCGTGGGCGGATCGGCCGCCATGGTCTATCTGCCCGACGAGGGCGAGGCGCTCGTTGCCGGCGGCGGCGCCATCTATCTCAACATGGGCACGCTCTTCCCCATCTACGAGCAGACGATTCCCCGCGCGGCCAAGGCGGCACATGACGCCGGCAAGCCCTGGGTACTCGATCCGGTGGGTCTGGGCATCGGTAGCCTGCGCACCCAGCTGGTAAACGAGCTCAAGCAGTACAAGCCCGCCATCGTACGCGGCAACGCCTCCGAGATCATCGCACTCGCCGGCCTGTGGGGTCTTGAGGGCGAGGCCGCCGACCTGAGCCGTGTACGCGGCGTCGACACCACCGATACGGTCGACGCCGCCCGCGATGCTGCCGTGGCGCTCGCCCGCTACACCGGCGGCGCCGTGGTCGTCTCGGGCGAAGTCGACCTGATCACCGACGGCACGACCGTGGCCAAGTCCCACGGCGGCAGCCCGCTCATGTCCAAGATCACCGGCTGCGGCTGCTCGCAGGGCGGCGTGCTGGCCGTGTACGCCTGCGCCGCCGACCCGTTTACGGCAGCCGTCTGCGGCACCGCCGTCTACAACGTGGCCGGCACGCGTGCCGCCGCTGTCGCCGACGCCCCGGCAAGCTTTAAGGTCGCCTTTATCGACGAGCTCTACCGCGCAACCGCCCAGGACATTGCCGATAACCAACTCGAGCTCGAGGAGGCATAGGCCATGTCCGATCCCGCAACCAATACCGGCATGAACACACTCGTCGCTGTGGCCATCGCCCCGTGTGGCACCGGCGATGAGCTGTCCGCCGAGGTCGCCGAGGTCGTGCGCGTCATTCGCGAGAGCGGCCTTCCCAACCGCACCACCTCGATGTTCACCGAGATCGAGGGCGACTGGGACGAGGTCATGCAGGTCGTGCGCGACGCAACCTTTGTGTTGGCGAGCAAGGGCATCCGCACCGAAGTCGTGCTCAAAGCCGATATTCGGCCCGGATTTACCGACACCATGACCGGCAAACTCGAGCGCATGGAAGCGCAGATCAAAAAGCAGGAGGAAGCACGATGAGCATCCGCGACAACCTTGATATCTCGGCCTATCTGGTACTCGGCCCCGAAAACACGTTGGGGCGCCCCGTTGGCGATGTAGTGGCCCAGGCGCTCGATGCCGGCTTTACCTGCATCCAGGTGCGCTCCAAGGTGGCAAGCGCCCGCGAGATCATCGCGCTGACGGGCGACGCCGCGCAGGCAATCGCACAGGCCGGCAAGACCGGTCAGGTCGCCTTGCTGATCGACGACCGCCTGGACTGCGTACTTGCCGCGCGCGAGCAGGGCATCGCTGTCGACGGCGTGCACGTGGGCCAGAGCGATATTCCCGTCGAGGTCTGCCGCAAGCTTCTGGGCCCCGATGCCATCGTGGGCCTTTCGGCCCGTTGCGAAGAGATGCTCGAGTACGTCAAGACCGCCGACATGAGCCTGGTCGACTACCTGGGCATCGGCCCACTCCACGAGACTGAGACCAAGCGCGATTGCGGACGCGCAGCCGATGGCTCCATCATCACCAAGAGCTTTGAGGACCTGGCCGCACTCCACGCGGCAAGCCCCGTACCCATCGTGGTGGGCGGCGGCGTCAAGACGGCCGACCTGCCGCAGCTCAAGGCCACCGGCGTCGACGGCTTCTTTGTGGTGAGCGCTGTCTGCAGCGCCGATGACCCCTACGCCGCCGCCAAGGAGCTTGTCGAAACCTGGCAGCAGGCATAAGTCTAGGCCGAGCAGTTGCTCCGCAGCCTCATATCTTCAGCAATGGAAAGCGCATCCCAGTTTGGACCTCCATTCCGGGATGCGCTTTCCGCATGCGCCCCTTACCCCGCCAGGTACGCTTCCAACGCCGGTAAGGTCACCTCTGCATCATGGCGGCCGATCTGGTAGATGCGCTCGAGCTCATCGGGTTCGCGGCACAGTGACGGCACCTTCACCGATTCGCTCGGACGCACCACAAAGATATCGCCGGCAGCCTCGCGACGTGCCAGGTCATCGAGCGTGGCATTGTAAACCTCATGCCGATGCTCAAGCGCTGCAACAAAGTCCGGGTAGTGACGGAACACGCGACGCAGCATGGGCATCACGCTGTTGGGCTGCTTCACAAAGCCCGCCGGCTGCGTGAGCACCACGATATTGCGGTCATACCCCTGCGCAAACAGCCATGCACTGGGAATGGAATCAGCCACGCCACCATCCAGATACTTATGCCCGTCAATAGCAACGGGACGCGTCGCCACGGGAATAGCAGACGACGCCCGGATCCACTCGATATCCCGCTCGTCGCCATAGGGCAGGTCGTGGTAGACGGCCTTGCCCGTCTCGATATCGGTGCACACGCACGTAAACCGCATGGGACAGGCGCGATACGCCTCCAAGTCAATGGGATCGCGCTCGATGGGCACCTCGTGATAGGCAAAATCGGCATTGAACATATCGCCGGTCCGCAGCCAGCTTGCTACACCCGCATAGCGCTTATCGGCACAATAGACCTTGTTATAGCGAATGGCACGGCCGATCTGGCGCGATTTAAAGTTGTAGCCAAACGCCGCGCCCGCCGAGACACCCACCATATGGTCGCAGGTCAAACCGTGCTCCATCCAAACGTCGAGCACGCCCGCCGTATACATACCGCGGTAGCCGCCTCCCTCGAGTGCAAGCCCCACCGTGCGCGTCATATTTGGCTGTGTCATGCGACCATCTCCGTTCCTGCGTTTAAAACCGGGACAAGTATACCCGTCAACATATACCGCCCCAGTCGCATTTTTCATGCGCACCCAGGCGTTGCGGTTTGGCGAATAATAGCCGCCCGTAGCATGTACACCCATATATAATTCTGCACTGTTGTTTATACTACTCAGCAGTTATCAACAGCGAACATTAGCCGGTAAATTAACCCAACAACGCAGCAAGGCGGGGGCCTGGATACACGCAAAGCGCCGAACAACAACGCGTGTGCACAACGAGCTCGCCCGACGCAATTCGCCCGACCTCAGAAAGCCGCTTACGACATGGATACTGTCAGCAATTACACCGAAACGCTCGAAAAGACCGTCCGCGACCTTCTCAAGCGTCAGGATGATCTGATTAGGACCGCCTT
>CABUVB010000180.1 GCA_902494815.1 uncultured Collinsella sp.
CCTCGACATCGCACCTTTCAATGACCTGCGAGTTACGGCGGACAGCAGAGCGCCACATGTAATAGCCCACCAGCTGAACCATATAGGGATGCCCCATGCTCTTGCGTGCCGCAAGGTCCGCCGTCTCCGCGTCAACGTAAAGACCAGCGTCTTTGACCGTCTGGATATATGAATCGCGCACCTTGGGCAAAGAAATCGCCCCCAGCGTACGCTGCTGGGCGCGGCGCAAAAACGTCACGCTCGGCTCTTCGAGCAAGTCATCAACCATACTGGGCAATCCAGCGAACACCAGCGCAAGACCGCGCTGGTCGCTATCGGGCAATCCCGTAGCATCCCGATCTCCGAGCACCTGCTGATAGAGGACGGCAAGTGCCGCCAGTTCCTCGATAGATGCAGATTGCGCCTCGTCAATCGCAAACAGTATGCCCTTGCCTGGACCGAGCTTCTTGAGGCGCTCGTTGACCAGCCCTCGTAACGTCTCGCCCTTTGCTCGCGCCGCCTCGACCGACATCCGGCCAAACGACGGCCCGAACTCCATTGACGTCACAGCGGGTTTATTCGAGCGAAGCGCGTCGGCTAAGCGGTCGCATAAGCCAAGCGAAGCGGAATCGGAGATAACCGCCCATCCGCGCTCGCTGGCTAGACGTTGCAGCTCCCGCAGGAGAACCGTTTTGCCGCAGCCGCGGTTTCCCGTAATGAGCATGAGCCTACCCGGCGCTCCGGCGCCGTTGTCGAGTCCTTCCTCAAAATCTTCGATGGCCGACTCTCGACCGATGAGCATCGGAGGCCGCTTGCCTGCCGTTGGCTTAAAGGGATTTGGATTCATGTCGGCCTCCTCGGATCGGTAAACCCTGGTAACAGTTATACCAACTTATACCGAGTTATACCATCAGCAGGTGACAAAAGGACTGTCCCTCTTGCAGCGTCGGCGCCAAAATCAATTAGTCAAGGATCAGAGGGTTCAAAAATCTACCATTTCTACCCCGTCCCCTAATGGCAGAAGAAGGTGGGGTCGGCGGGGCGATAGGAGCGGAAGGTGGCGGGATCGACCTTTACGTGCGCCGCGGCGGGTACGTCGTACCATTTGACCGTGTAACCGGCGCCGTGAGAGCAAAAGACCGAATCGGGCGTGTTGGGCAGATCGGCCTCGGGCTCATAGGCGGCCGTCTCGATTACGCGCTCGGCATCATGGCAAGCCGCATAGCCGGTGAACTCTAGGTACAGATGCCCACGACCACTCGTGTAAGCAGCCACCTCCAGCGCGTAATCCTGCACCTCGGATGCCGGCACGCGACCCACAAGCTTCGCCCGGTCTCCCGCCATCGTCGGCGGCTCGTACTCGGCACCCATGCGCGTGGCGTCTGAGAGCGCCCGACCCACGCACTCCCCCGGCACCTCGAGCTCAAAGTGGTACCACGGCTCCAGCAACACGGCCGCGCCGGCCTCACGCGCCTGCATCAAACCCTGACGAATCGCGCGGTACGTGGCCTGGCGAAAGTCGCCGCCCTCGGTGTGCTTGGCATGAGCGCGGCCACCCGTGAGCGTAATGCGAATATCGGTGATGGGCGAGCCGGTCAGCACGCCCAAGTGATCGCGCTCCATGGCGTTGGTGAGTGCCAAACGCTGCCAGTTAAGATCGAGCTCATCGGTCGAGGTCACGGTGCCAAACTGCACGCCCGAACCCGCTGGCAACGGCTCCAGACGCAGATGCACCTCGGCATAGTGGCGCAGTGGCTCAAAGTGGCCCACGCCTTCGACCGGCTGCAAAATAGTCTCCTTATAGAGAATGCCGCCGGGCTCAAACTCGACCGCAAGGCCAAAACGATCGGCCAGCACGCGCTGCACGACCTCGAACTGCACCGCCCCCATGAGCTGCAGATGTATTTGTTCAAGATGCGTGTTCCAGCTTACGCCGAGCATGGGATCCTCGTCCGCCAACTCAGTCAGCGCTTTGAACACCGCGTGGACATCGTGTTCGCCCGGAAGCACCGTATAGGTGAGGACCGGCGCAATGACGGGCGCATCGCCCGCAGGCTCCGCGCCCAGGGCATCGCCCGGGCGAACGTGCGCAAGACCCGTCACGGCGCAGATGCCGCCAGCAGCAACTTCTTGGGCAAGCTCATACTTCTCGCCGTTATAGATGCGTACCTGATCGACCTTCTGCTCCCATGTCTCGGCACCGGAACGTCCGGCAATCATCTGCTTGGCATGCAGCGAGCTGCCGGTCACTTTAACCCATGCCAAGCGCTCGCCGCGATCCCCGCGGCTGACACGATAGACGCGCGCGGCAAACTCCGGGAGCCATGCCTGTTCACGCATCAGCGCACATATGCCATCCAGCAGCTCGTCCACGCCTTGGTCCCTGAGCGCCGAGCCGGCAAAACAGGGAAAGAGCTTGCGCCCCGCAACCATGCGTGACAGCGTCGCGACAGAAAGCTCACCCGCCTCAAGAAACTCCTCAAGCGCTTCTTCGTCTAACGCGGCAGCGTCTTCCTGAACGGCACCGCCCGTCAGCAGTTCGTTGGCATCCAGGCAGCCCTCGGAAAGACGTTGCCCAAGCTGCGCCAGCAAAACATCGCGGCCGGGATTCTCCAAATCGATTTTGTTGATGAAGATGAATGTCGGAATGTCATAGCGCGCAAGCAGGCGCCACAGGGTTTCGGTGTGCCCCTGCACGCCATCGTTGGCGCCCACAACCAAAATCGCATAGTCGAGTGCGCGCAGCGTGCGCTCCGCCTCGGCAGAAAAATCGACATGCCCCGGCGCATCCACGAGCATGACGTGGGTATCGCCATGGTCGAGCACGGCCTGCGACGAGAAAATCGTGATGCCACGCTCGCGCTCAATCTCGTTCGTATCCAGATGCGAGTCGCCATCGTCCACGCGGCCGCGCTTGCGAATACGACCCGCGTTAAACAGCATGGCCTCGGCCAACGTGGTCTTGCCGGCATCGACATGCGCCAAGATTCCAACGACCGCTTGCTTCGACATGGCTCTCCTCTTATTACAAGCCCATCGCACGCGGCAACGGGCACTCACGCTCCACACTGGATGATACAATTTACGGGCCGGCGGGCGAAGCGGGCCCTATCCCCCGACCGAGCTCATCGCCCCGCGTTGCCGCGCGGCGATTTTCGTAGGTTCGCGCCTTGCGAAAGCCGGCTTGCAAAACAGCACAGCGAACGAAAATGGCCCCACCCGAGGCCATTTTCGTTCGCGCGAATTATTGATACGCGCCCTCGATCTTATGCCTCGCGCAGCCAGTCAAACGCAACACGCGGCGTGCCGTCCGACACATACACGACGCCGGCGCGCTCAAACCCCGCCTTGATGCTCGCACCCTGCATGGGTAGGTTGTCCTGATGCGTGTCGATGCGCAGGTGATTGGCGCGCTCCTTGGCAAAGGCAAACATCGCAGCCGCGATACCGTGCACGGTGCCATCGGACGCCACGCGGTGCAGCACGGCGTACGGAGTGTCGCTACGCCATTGACCGTCCTCAATTACGTCATAGCACTCGTCCGGGCCCGGCAAAAAGGCAAACGTCGCCACTACGCGGCCGTCGACTTCGCACACATAGCTGCCATCGGCGGCGATGTCGGCAGCCAGTTGCTCGGCCGAAGGCGTGCCCTCGGGCCACTGCGTGGCGTTGCCATGCGCGCGCATAAAGGCGCGGGCCGCGTCATAGATAG
>CABUVB010000181.1 GCA_902494815.1 uncultured Collinsella sp.
CCGGGACGGCGCGGGCGGTCGCTGCGCTCGGAGCGCTCGCGACGCGGACGCTCACGACGCTGGAAGTGCTCGCCGTCGCCCTCGGAGGCACCCTCGGCGCGAGCCGGGGCCTCGGGCTTGTCCAGACGGTCGAGCGAGATCTTGCCGCGGTCGTCGACCTCAATAACGACGACCTTGACCTCGTCGCCCACATTGAGGACGTCCTCGACCTTCTCCACGCGGCCCTTGGCGACGCGGGAGATGTGCAGCAGGCCGTCCTTGCCGGGCAGCAGGTTCACGAAGGCACCGAAGGGCTGGATGGAGACCACGCGACCGGTGTACTCCTCGCCCGGCTCGGGAACCTTGATGATGAGCTTGATGCGCTCGACGGCCTGGTCGACGGACTCGCCGGTGCCGCCGACAAAGACGGTGCCGTCCTCCTGGATGTCGACCGAAGCGCCGGTCTCGTCCTGGATACCGCGGATGACCTTGCCGCCGGAGCCGATGACGTCGCGAATCTTATCGGTCGGGACCTGAATGGAGACGATGCGCGGAGCGGTGCTGCGCGTGGTGTGGCGCGGCTCGGGGATCACATCGAGCATCTTCTGCAGGATAAAGGCACGACCCTCCTTGGCCTGCTGCAGGGCGCGGGCCAAAATATCGAAGGTAAGACCGGTGGCCTTGTTGTCCATCTGCAGGGCGGTGATGCCCTTGGTGGTGCCGGTGACCTTAAAGTCCATGTCGCCCAGGAAGTCCTCGAGACCCTGGATATCGGACAGGACCACGGTCTTGCCCTCCTCCTGGATCAGACCCATGGCGATACCGGAGACCGGGCGCTTAATGGGCACGCCGCCGTCCATAAGGGCGAGCGTGGAACCGCAGGTCGAAGCCATCGAAGAGGAGCCGTTGGACTCCATGACCTCGGAGACGACGCGGATGGCGTAGGGGAACTCGTTCTCGTCGGGGAGCACCGGAAGCAGGGCGCGCTCGGCAAGGTTGCCGTGACCGATCTCGCGGCGCTTGGGGCTGCCCATGCGGCCAGTCTCACCAGTGCAGAACGGCGGGAAGTTGTAGTGGTGCATGTAGCGCTTGCCCTCGGTGGGCTCGATGGTGTCCAGACGCTGGCCCTCGTTGAGCATGCCGAGCGACAGGACGGAGAGCACCTGGGTCTGGCCACGCTGGAACAGGCCGGAACCATGAACGAGCGGCAGGTAGTTGTCCTTCACCATGATGGGACGGATCTCGTCGGCGGCACGGCCGTCGACGCGCTCGCCGGTCTCGACGACCATGGTGCGCATGGCCTTCTTCTCGAGCTTCTTGAGCGCCACGGGGATCTCGCGCTCCCAAGCGGTCTGCTCCTCCTCGGTAAACTCGGCGCGGATGGACTCCTTCAGAGCCTCGACCTTACCGATACGGGAGAGCTTGTCGGCGTCGCGCAGGGCGGCTGCCATCTCGTCGTAGTGGGCAAAGATGCGCTCCTGGACCTCCTCGACGGGCTGGTCGAGCGGGTACTCCTTCTTGACGATGGGACCGTTGACCTGCTCCCACTCGGCGACAAACTCGTCCTGAGCCTGGCAGAAAGCAGCAAGGGCTTCCTGGCCAAACTTCATGGCGGCGAGCATGTCGTCCTCGGAGATCTCCTCGGCGCCGGCCTCGACCATTGAGATGAAGTCGGCAGAGCCGCCCAGCTCCAGGTCCAGATCGGAGTTCTCGCGCTCCTCGTAGGTGGGGTTGACGATAAACTCGCCGGTCTCCACGTTGCGGCCGATGCGCACGCAGGCAAGCGGACCCTCGAAGGGCACGCCGCCGAGCGTCATGGCCAGGGAAGCACCCATGACGTTGATGACGTCGAAGGGGTTGACCTGGTCGGCGACGAGCGAGGTGGCGACGATGTGCACCTCGTTGCGGAAGCCGTCCGGGAAGCTCGGGCGAATCGGACGGTCGATCATGCGCGCGGTGAGCGTGGCCTTCTCGCTGGGACGGCCCTCACGCTTGAGGTAGCCACCCGGGATGCGGCCGGCTGCGTACATCTTCTCGTTGAAGTCGACGGTCAGCGGGAAGAAGTCGTAGTTCTTGCGCTCCTTGGAGACGACCACGGTGTCGAGCATCGTGGTGTCGCCCTGCTTGACCAGGCAGGCGCCGGTGGCCTGCTTGGCAAGCTCGCCCGACTCAAAGGTGTAGGTCTTGCCGTACAGCTCAAAGGTCTTGGATACGAGTGTCATTGTTCTCCTTTACCCCACAGGCCCCTTGCCTGCGGGCTTCTCATGTGACGCAGGCCCCCTGCCCCCGCCACGCTTCAGAGCGTGATTGTTCGCGCCCTTACACAAAAAGAGCGCCCCGCTGCGCAGGACGCTCTTAGCATGTACAAATCCTTACTGGATGTTGTCGCGGATGCCCAGAGCCTTGATGAGCTCACGGTACTCGACGATGTCGTTCTTCTTAATGTAGGAGAGAAGACGACGACGACGGCCGACGAGCATGAGCAGGCCACGACGAGTGTGGAAGTCCTTCTGGTGGGACTTCATGTGCTCGGTCAGCTCCTTGATGCGCTCAGACAGGATGGCGACCTGAACCTTGGGGTTGCCGGTGTCGACCGGGGTGTTACCGAACTGGGCAGTCAGCTCCGCCTTGCGCTCTTTGGAAACAGTCATTGTTTCACCTTTCGTTTCTTGTCGCCCTCGGGCGACGCTATTCGCCTCGGACTGGGAAGCCGCCGGTGGAGCGAGCATCCAAGATCGAGGTACCAACAGGTCGGTATGTTACCACAAGCAGCCCGCGACTGCGCATCATCACCGACCCAACATGAATTCCATCGCACGGAGGCGCTGATCGGTGTGCGTCGCAGCCCAAACATGCGAAAGCCCCAACAAAAAGGCAGCGGTATGGGGATCGACCCTCTCGGCCATGAGTGCATCGAAGGTCATGGACATGAGGGCGCGCAGCCACGCGACCTCACCGGTCGACACCAACTCGGCACCCGGAACGCTCGACGCGCACGACCCGCACAGAAGACCGCCCGCCCGGGCCGAGAAATACGACAGCATGGGGTCTCCGCACAGCACGCATGCCGAGAAATCGGGTCGGTAACCAACGTGCGACAGCAGTTTAAAGACAAAGGCCGCCACGAGCAGGTCCATATGTGCCGAGTCGAGCCCGCTGCCGACAAGCGTGAGTGCCCGCTGCGTGATGGCAAAGGTAAATGGATCCTCGGCATCCTCGAACGAGCACACACGCGCAACCTCGGCAATCGCGCTGGCGGCACAGGTCGTCTCGTAGTCAGGAGCGACACCGAGCGGCGCCTCCATAAGCTCCGCCTGAGAAACCACGTCGAGCGACCGTCCATGCGCGAGCAGCATATCGACGGTACAGAACAGCTCGCAGCGGGCCGCAAGGCGACCGCCAGGCTTACGTGCGCCCTTAGCCACAGCGCGCACCTGCCGCCCCCGTTCGTCAAGCATCGTCAGGATCAGGTCCGTCTCTTTGAGCTTGGTCTTATCGAGGACGAGCACCTTCGAGCGATATGTGCGAGAACCTGCCATAAACGCCGAGGCTTAATCTTCGGCGTTGTAGCCAAAGCGGCGAATCTGGGCCTCGTCGTCACGCCAGCCGGCCTTGACCTTCACGTCCAGCTCCAAAAAGACCTGCGTGCCAAAGATGCGCTCAAGATCGCGACGGGC
>CABUVB010000182.1 GCA_902494815.1 uncultured Collinsella sp.
CCCTTGTCTGCCTTGTCAGCCAAAACCTGGGAGACGACATCCTTAACCTGTTCCTGAGTAGTCATCGTGCATCAGCCTTTCTTCTCGTTTGATGCTCTCGATGGCATACAAGTTACATACATGTTTTGGCTATGTCGACTAGTTGTATGCTATATTTGTCTTAGAAAATTTGCTGATGCGGTTTTTGATAACTAGCTACCAGCGGTTTTGTTGTTGTATTGAATACATGCTTGATTAGACTCGCATACAGGTTAGATACAGGTTGATCGCATGAACGCTTCGTCTAAAAAGAAACTGGCCCAATACGAGCGCTTGGCGGGCATGCTGCGCGACCGCATCGCCTCCGGCACCTACGCGCGCGGAGACAAGCTGCCGTCCGAGATGGAACTCATGGACGAATCGGGGCTGTCGCGCAGCACCGTACGCCACGCCCTTAAGGTGCTCGTTGATGAGGGCCTGGTGCGCACCGAGCGCGGGCGTGGCGCCTTTGTGGCCGACACGCCGGCGCTCCACGAGAACAACCTGGTGTTTTCGAGCTACACGACACAGGTCCAGGGTCAGGGTATGAAGCCCACCACGCGCACGGTGGACTCGGGCTTTGCCAAGGCCGCGGGCAATGCGGCCAAGTTCTTCGATGTCGCCGTGGGCAGCAAGCTCGTCAAACTTGTCCGTCTGCGTTATCTGGACGATGCGCCGCTGTGCCTGGAGACCACCTATCTGCCACCAAGCTTCGAGGCACTCATCAACCGCGATATCAACGGTTCGCTCTACGCCACGCTGCGCCAAGAATTCCATCGCGCGCCGGCACAGGGGCACAAGACCTTTGAGGTGTGCTATGCCTCGCAAAACGAGGCGTTTTTGCTCAACGTTGAGCGTGGGCAGGCGCTGATCCTGATCACCGACTACGTCTACGACACCGACGGCCGCCCGCTCCATGTCTCCAAGCGCATCCAACGCACCGACCGCGCCAAATACACCGAGCCCATCGGCTAACCTGTCCCTAAATGGTAGGTTTGGAGAGGTCGGGGAACCAGGTTGGTTTGGGTTGGTTGGGAACGCGCTCGGCTAGGACCAACTCCATCCAACACATATCGTACCAGCGACCGAACTTTTGGGCGCAGCGATCGAAGGCGCCCACCAGGCGATATCCCATATGGGCATGGAAATCCTGGCTGTTGTGCGTCAGGTACTCATCGTCCTTGTCGTGCGGCACGGCAATGAGCGCGCACATGTTGGTGATGCCCATCGCGATCAGGCACTGCTTGAGCGCATCGTGCAGCTTGCGGCCCAGCCCGCCGTGGCGCACGTCGCGCGCCAGGTAGATCGACGTCTCGACCGACCAGTCATAGGCCTCGCGGCTGTTAAGCGGACTCACATAGGCATAACCTACCGGACACCCGTCCAGCTCCATCACCAGATACGGATAGCGCTTGAGCGTGCGCTCGATGCGCCCGGCGAACTCCTCAACGCTCGGCACCTCGTATTCGCAGGTAATCGCCGTCTGGCGCACATACGGCTCATAGATGGCAAGCAACGCCGGCGCATCATCGGGCGTCGCCAGGCGAATCGTCGGCTCGGACATCTCGGTCATACAACCCTTCTCTCTCAAAAGCAAAGGCCGCCCTGCGCCAAACCAAGCGCAAGGCGGCCCCTCGTCATTACATCAGGCTACAGGACAGCCGCCAGCGCGTCGATGTCCTCCTGCGTCGTGGCCCAGCTGGTGCAAAAGCGCACCACCGTGTGGGTCTCATCGTACTTTTCCCAGTACTCGACCGAGGCATGCTCGCGAATGCGGGCCATGTCCTCGTTGGGCAGAATCACAAACTGCTGGTTTGTGGGCGTCTCCAAAAAGAACTGGTAGCCGCGCTCGTGCAGCACGCGACGAAGCGTCTGAGCCGTCTCGATCGCCTGGCGACCAATCTCAAAATACAGGCCGTCGGTAAAGAGCGCCTCAAACTGCACGCCCGTGAGGCGGCCCTTGGCCAACAGCGCGCCGTGCTGCTTAATACGCGGAATGGGATGCGCCGGGGCGTGCATGCCGCAGAACACCACAGCCTCGCCGCAGAGCGCGCCGCACTTGGTGCCGCCGATGTAAAACACGTCACACAGCTGCGCCAGCTCGGGCAGGGTAATGTCGCACTCATCGGCCGCCAGCGCATAGGCCAGGCGGGCGCCATCCACAAACAGCGGAATCTCGCGCTTCTGGCACACTGCGTGAATCGCCGCGAGCTCGGCCTTGGAGTACAGCGTGCCGTACTCGGTCGATAGACTCACGTACACGGCACCCGGAAACACCGTGTGCTCGTAGCTCTCGTTTTCGTAGAACACCTGGATATAGTTCTCGAGGTCCTCGGCGTGCATCTTGCCCTCGTAGCCGGGGATGGTGAGTACCTTGTGGCCGCCAAACTCGATGGCACCCGCCTCGTGGCAGGCGACGTGGCCGGTCTCGGCAGCAACGACGCCCTCGTACGGCGCAAGCAGCATGTCGATCACCGTCGCGTTAGCCTGCGTGCCGCCCACCAGGAAAAACACGTCGGCGTCAGGCGCCTGGCAGGCCTCGCGAATAAGTTGCTTGGCACGCTCGGTATGTGCATCGGTACCGTAGCCGGGCTGCGGCTCCATATTGGTGTCGACGAGCGCCTGCAGCACTGCCGGGTGTGCGCCGTGGGAATAGTCGTTGTTGAACGCGAGCATGGCAATCCTCTCTTACCGGGTATCGGCCAGATGACTCAAACGGAGCTATTGTACGCCGTTGGGATAGGCAATGCGCGCGGCAAGGCACTCAAGTGCCAGTACCAGGGCAAAGCCGCAGCTCACATCAGTCAAAAAGTGCGCTCCAATCACGATGCGCCCAAAGGCGACGAGCGCCGCGACCACAACCGCCGTCCAAAAGACCACGCGGCGGCGCGACGGTTTTTCCTTAAAGGCCGCCGCGGGAAGCCCGGCGAGCATAAGGCCGATCGCCGCATGCGCGGTGTGTCCACTCGCGAACGACTTGAACCCGTCCTTGATCACGCCGGCGGCGATATAAGTCCACTTGTCGGGGTTGCCGATCACCCACCACGGCTGAAACTCGAGTCCCTGCGTCACCTCGATCACGCGCATGCGTGGGCGCGACCACAGCGGCTTGACAATCACGTTGAGGATGATGGCCTGAGCGACCCACACGACAAGCACCATCAACGCCCAGCGCGTGAGCTCGTCGGGCTCGGTCGTGCGCGTGAGGCGATAGACGATAAGGTTGGCGACGATGGCCAGCACAAACGTCAGCACCAACTGAGCCGCGATGAGTTTGCCGCCAACCCTCAGGGACGAAACGATCTCGTAGCCGGCCAGGCCAATGTTGACGAGGATGCCGAGCACGGCGAGCCATTTGCTCCCCCTGGAGTCGGGACGCACCGCGCGCACGAGCATAACGCCCGCGATGCTCGCCGTCAGCTCGAACGGCAGCTCACCGGCCGCCTCGACAAAGCGACCGTACATGCTGCCGATATTGAACAGCGCGCTCGAGATCTGATAATCGAAGAAACTGCCCACGCCCAGACAAAGACACAGGACAACCGCGATAATGGCGACATCTTTCTTATAGATGTATCCGAACATGCTTTCCTTTCGATGGAGCCAGA
>CABUVB010000183.1 GCA_902494815.1 uncultured Collinsella sp.
CTTTGGCTAATGGCGCGTCGACGTCCTTGCTCGCCGCGCTTGCGTGCTTGACGATAGGCCTCTTCCATAATGTTGCTCCCTTAGTCGTTTAAACAACTATATGAACCATGGTACCACGAATGAAAACCACTACAAAGATGCCTGACCCCTTTGCGGTGGTTTAGGCGATGATGGGGGCGATGGCGCGGATGCAGGCGTCGGCAGCGGTGAAAGTGGTGCTGTCGTCGCTGACGATAAAGATGATCTTTCCTTTGATGCCAAAGTCGCCGATTTCGCTAAAGAGCACGTAGGGCTCTTTGTCAAAGCCCGAGATGGGCGAGACGGCCGTTTTGGTTGCGCTCGTGAGCTCGTCTGCCAGCGCGTCAAGGGAAGCCCACTTAGACGTGTCCTTTACGGCAACGGGCACGGCCACGCGTCCAAAGGGCATCAAATGCACGAGCGTGTTCTTGGAGATGTTGGAGTTGGGCACAATGATGGTCTGTCCACAGGCATCCTCAATCGTTGTATGGCGCCAAGTGATGTCTTGGACCACGCCGGATACGCCGCCGACCTCGATATTGTCGCCGGGTTTGATGATGCCCATAAACGTCACCTGCATGCCGCCGATAAGGTTTGACAGCGTGTCCTGAAAGCCGAGCGAGATGGCGATGCCGCCGACGCCAAGAGCGGCGACGAGCGCGTTTGCGTTAATGCCAAAACAGTTGTCGAGGATAAAGCTGCCGCCAATCATCCAGATGACGGCGCGCGCGATGTTGATGAAGATGCTCGATGCCGGAAGCGGGTTATCGTCTCGGTTAAGCAGATGGTTCAGGGTCTTGGATACGACCTTGGCGGCGACGGCGGTGCCTATCGCCAAGATGACGGCCCAGATGATGTTGTGGACCCACCGTTGCTCAAAGAAATGAAGAATCGGCTCAAACAATTCCATGTAGGGAAAACCTCCTAATGATCGTCCAACCATGATACCCACCAAGAAGCCCGTCCGATCAAATTCGGACGGGCTTCTGTGCTCGATATAAGGTTTACGCGGCGGGGCTGCAAGGCCCGGCGGTGTAGCTTAGCGTCGACGCTTCCAGATAATGCCGAGGATGATGACGATGATGCCGCCGATAAGGCACGCGCCAACTACTGCCAGCGTGCGGTCTCCCGTTGCAGCGAGCTTACCGGTCGTCTTCTTGGTGATGACCTTCGTGGTCGTCGTGTCCGTCTTAGGTGAGGGCTTAGGCGTCGGGGCCGGTGTGGGCGTGGGGTCCACGGCAGCGGAGCCAAAGCTGATGGTGCCCGCGAGCGAGGCCATCTTGCTCTCCCAGCTGTTCTGCCCGATCAGCGCCCTTAGCGCTGACTCGCAGGTACCCCACTCGGTGTGCTTGGTGGCGTTTGCGAAGGTGGGGAAGTCGGTCGTGTTGGTGATGATGTAGTTGTTGGTGGCGACGGTATAGGTCTTGGCGGGGTCGAGCGTGCTGCCATCTTTGGTGAGTGTGGCACTCACAATGTGCTTGCCTTCGGGCTGCGTCCAATCAATCGTCACGTTGATGCCGCCAAAGGAGAGAACGCTGCCAGAGTCATCGCGCCACTTGTACTTGTCTTGCGCCTCCTGCTCGGTGTGACCGGCCGCCACATAAGCCTGCTGAAGCTCGTAGCTGTCGTTGCAATCGTCGCTGATTTGTAGCGAGTGCTCGAGCGCTGCGAGGAAGTCCGCGCCGGTCATGGTCCAGGTCTCCACGGTGTTGCCGTAGGGCGAGATGGCGATGACGTTGCCGGCGGTCACGTTGCCCGCCGCGATGCCGCCGCGGATGCCGCCAGCGTTTTCGATAGCGAGGTCCGCGCCCGTCAGGGCAAGATAGGAGCCGCAAATCACGTGGCCGATGGTCTGGGCCTTGGTGGTGTCGCCCTCCTTGCTGGGGCGGAAATCGGTGGTGCGCACCATTTCCCAACCATGCGTGCCTGCGGCGTCCTCGCCGTAGAAATAGTTGGTGGTGGATGTGCCGAGCACCTTGTTCGATTCGTTTTCAAAGTCCTCGTCGAGCGGCTTGATCTTGTTGCGGACGGCTTCAAGGCGGCTTTGGTAGTCGGAGCCCTTGTCGGGGTCTGCCAAAAGGTCGTTGACGTTCTTGGCGGTGTAGAGCTTCTCGTTGCTGTCGTCTGCAGGGACCGTGACCGTGTCGTCGTCGGTCGTCTCGGTGCCATTCGTGTCGTATTTGTACGGAATGGAAAGCAGTCCCACCTCGGCAAAGGCACTGCCCGCCTCGACAACGTGGATTGTCTTGCCGTCGGCTCCCGTCACCTTCTCGTTAAGGTTGATGTGCTCGTGGCCTGCGATAAGGGCATCGACGCCACGGAGTCGCGTGGCAAAGGTCTTGGCGTCGAGCGTGTGCGCGATACACACAACAACATCGCAGCCCTCCTTGCGCAGCTGCTCTGCCTCGGCATTGATGGCGTTCGCGGCACTCGAGAACGACGTACCCGCGACCAGGTCCGCGCGCAGCGAGGATCCCAGCGACTCATCCATGGCACCCACGACGCCGACCTTGATTTTGTAGTCGAATGTGGAGTGATCCTCGCTATCCTCCCAGGTGCGATCGAGCGTCTTCGTGATGCTCGAGCTCCATACGCCGCTCGTAGACTTCGCGTTCGCGCAGAGCATGGCGAAGGGCGTACCGGTGGTGCTGTAGCCGGTCATGGTGCGGAGTTTGTCCGCGCCGTAGCTCCAGTCGTGGTTGCCTGGCGTGGTCGCGTCGTAGCCGTCGGCGTAGAAAGTGTCCATGAGCTCGGCGATGCCCTTGCCCTCGCTCATGGTGGCGAAGGACTGTCCGTGGAAGGTGTCGCCCGCATCGAGCAAAAGATCGGGGGCGTTGCCCTGGGCGCTATAAAGGACCGCCAGTCCGTCGAAGCCGACGGTGCCGGTGCCCTTGCTTGTGTTGTAGCTGTACTTGTAGCTGCCGTGGATATCGTTGGTGTGCATGACGGTCACAGAGCCGTCAATAGCGGCGGGCAGGTTCCCCGCGAAAGCGAGGCTTGGGATGCCTGCGAGCGCGCCGGCAAACAACGCGGCGCCTAACGCAAGGCGGGGGAGACTTTTCATGGCAGTTTCCTTAGTCCTTAGCCAGAATGTCTGGTTGAATATCGGATTATCGACATAATATGCGAAAACCGCCGCAAGGGCGTCTGCCCCTTTGCGGCGGTTTTGACGTTTGCGCAGATAAAACCTACCAAAATAAACCTGTCCCTTTTTGGCAGGTTTTAGCTCAGCAGCATGCGGTCGTTGGCGAGCTCGCCGCCCGAGACCTCCTCGAACTTCTGCAGCAGGTCGGCTACGGTGAGCGACTTCTTCTCATCGCCCGCCACGTCGTAGATCACGTGGCCTTCGTGCATCATGATCAGACGGTTGCCCAGACGGATGGCGTCATTCATGTTATGCGTGACCATGAGCGTGGTCAGGTGGTTCTCGTCGACGATCTCCTCGGTCAGGTTGAGCACCTTAGAGGCCGTCTTGGGGTCGAGGGCCGCAGTGTGCTCGTCGAGCAGCAGCAGGCGCGGCCTGGTGAGCGTGGCCATCAGCAGGGTGAGTGCCTGGCGCTGGCCACCCA
>CABUVB010000184.1 GCA_902494815.1 uncultured Collinsella sp.
GCCGAGCGCCCCGCGAACGAACGCCCCGATTTTGTCGTCGGCCTGACCGACGTGTTGGCCTCGGGCGTTATCTCGGCGCTGGTCGACAAGGGCATCTCTGTCCCCGGGCAAGTACGCGTGGCCGGATGCGACGGCAACCCGTTTGCATGGAGTGGGTCGGTCCCCCTCACCACAGTGGCGCCCCCGGGCTACGAAATTGGCCGCAAGGGTGTCCAACTGCTGATGGAGCAAATCGAGAACAAGGTCCCGACAAAGACCAAACATATCCACGTCGGCTCTGCAGCGCGCGCCGTCACCGCAGTCACCGCCGCCGAGGACATCAACCGCCAAGAACTCGTGCGGCCGTTCCTCCTCGAGCGCGCCAGCACCCAGGCGAGCAGCCACGCCGAAGCCACCGCCATCAATCTCGGCGCCTACCTGTAGCAAAAAAGCGCCACAGCGGAAACAGCTCCGCTGCGGCGCTTTTTCCGGCCCCACGCCCATTAGCCAAGGCTGCAGCTACGGATATTTATGGAATTCAATCCATATTTTCATGGTTTATTTTGATAAAATAGATTCGGTTCCATATTTTTTGTAGTTTTATATAAATATTGATTTTGTTCCAATATTTTCAGACCCAGGGAGAGGCTTTATGGATTTGATTGACCGCAAACAGTACCTCGACTGGCTCATTTCGTGGAAAGACTCGCATGTTATCAAGGTCGTTTCGGGCGTGCGTAGGTCAGGCAAATCGAAGCTATTTGAGATTTACCGTGGTCATTTGCGCGACCATGGAACCACAGATGCCCAAGTTATATCCCTCAACTTTGAAGATCTGGAGTTCGAGTCTCTTACGTCGTATAGAGCACTCTACGACTACGTTTCCGCCAGACTCGTCCCCGATAAGATGAACTACGTTTTTCTGGACGAGATACAGCATGTCGAGCACTTCGAAAAAGCCGTCGACAGCCTATTTATCAGGGATAATGTCGATCTCTACATAACCGGTTCCAACGCCTATCTGCTCTCGAGCGAGCTGGCAACCTTACTATCCGGTCGCTACGTAGAGCTCAAGATGCTGCCCCTCTCCTTTAAAGAGTTTAGCTCGGCAAAAACCAATGGTGGAAAGGCTCCTACCCAGTTGTTTGACGAGTACATCACCCGGGGCTCCTTTCCCTTTATCGCCGAAACGGGTATCCAGGGCCCCCAGGCGCGTGATTACCTTATGAGTCTCTACGACACCATAGTCATACGCGACGTTATCGAACGTTTGAAGGTCTCGGACGTCTCGACCCTGCGCGATATCACCAAGTTCCTACTCCATAACATCGGAAGCCGAACCTCGGTTAAAAAAATCTCCGACACGCTCTCGTCCAACGGCAACAAAACCGATCAGAAGACCGTCGCCAAGTACCTCAAAGGCTTAACAGACAGTCTCGTACTGTATTCAGCGCCGCGCTACAACGTACGCGGTCGACAGCTTCTAACAACAAACGGAAAATACTACGCCGTTGACCTTGGACTTAGAGGCGCTCTCGTCAAAACTCAGAGCAGCGACATCGGTCATATTCTCGAAAATGTCGTCTATCTCGAGCTTCTACGCCGCGGATACGACGTCTACGTGGGCGATATCGATGGTGGGGAGATCGATTTTGTTGCCCTAGGCTCAGACGAAACGGCCTATTTTCAGGTTTCAGCCACCACGCTCGACGAAACCGCCCTCAACCGCGAGTTGGCCCCCTTTAAGAAAGTCCGAGACAACTATCCCAAGACGCTTCTTACGCTCGACACGCTATTTGCTGACGCAAACTACGAAGGAGTTCGCAAGCGCAACGTAATCGACTGGCTCTTGGAGTAACTCGTAACGTCCAAAGCCCCGCCAACCTCTTGCCAAGGCGGCTGCCTCGATTATTTAAAGCACAAAGCCCCTCTTATCGGCCAAAACTGCAGTCTTGGTGAGATAAGAGGGGCTGGCCGTATCAGCGCTTCCGCGCGGGCGCCGCTGTCGTCACCGCTAGCGGCAGACAACGCCCACGGGCGCATTCGGGATCTTGGATATAGATGCGGACACCCAGCTAGGCGGTTGGCCGCATCTTTAAAATGCAATTGAAATGGCTCAGGTGCAGAGTCTAGCGCACGGCCTTGACTGCCGCCGCCAGATCGAACAACGTATCGAGCACGGCCTCGCAGCCATCCACCACGTCCTGCGGCAGCGGCACGATATCGGGGACGGCAAAGACATGGCATCCGGCCGTGATGCCCGAGACGCAGCCGTTGCGCGAATCCTCGACCACGGCACATTCCTCGGGAGCAAAGCCCGCGCGCTCGCAGGCGAGCAAATACATCTCGGGGTCGGGCTTGCCGTGCACGACGTCCTCGCCGCAGGTCACCGTTTCAAACTTGTTAAAGAGGCCGAATGCTTTAAGGTTGCGCTCGGCCGTAACATGGCGCGATGACGTTGCAAGGCCTACGTGATAGCCCGCAGCCAACAGCTCGTCTATGCACTCGGCAGCGCCGGCCTTAAGCTCCAGATCGGTCTTGACCATCTCGTCGCGAATCTCCTTGTGGCGGACATAGATCGCCTCGGCGGTCTCGTGGCTGCCGTAATGCTTATCTAGGATGTCCATGACATCGGGTAGCGTGCGACCGATAAACTGATGGATCAGCGCATCATCAATCGCGAGCCCCAGCTCAGCGGCGCCTGCCTTCCAGGCCCTAATCCCCAAACGCTCGGTATCGACCAGCGTTCCATCCATGTCAAAAATAACAGCCTTGATCATATCGGTCCCCCTCGCCGGATTGCATTACTGCCACTCTACCGCACTTTACAAGCTTGTATATAACGTATATAGCATATTGCACTTTCGTTACATAGCTGGAAGTCTTATGACAAGCAGCTCGGTGGGATTATAGTTTCATCCGAGCTTTAATAACTGTAAGGAACTTTCATGCTTTCAGACACCGCCGCACCCGCAGAGGAGCTTCAGGACAAACTCGCAGCACTCGAGCAGCTGCTTTTGGCATACGGACGCGTCGCCATCGGCTTTTCCGGTGGTGTCGACAGCAGCTTTTTGGCCGCGGTCTGTGCCCGCATCATGCCTACCAATACCCTCCTCGTCCATCTCACCACGCCGCTCATCGGCACGCCCGAACAGACTTCGTTTGAGCAGTCCGTTGATGGGCAAGCTGATGAAGGGGCGCATTTTAAGCTCCCCGTGCTCAATCTTTCGGTGGATCAGCTGCAGCTCCCCCAAGTAGCCTGCAACGATGCTAATCGCTGCTACCACTGCAAGCACGCCGGCTTTACCGCCATCGTCAACCACGCCAAGTCGCTCGGCTTTCCCACCGTCATCGATGGCAGCAATGCAAGCGATCGCGGTGACTACCGCCCCGGCATGCGTGCGGCAGAAGAGCTCGGCGTACGCTCACCCCTTATGGAGGTCGGCTTTACCAAGGACGAAGAGCGCGAGCTGCTGCGCGCATGGGGCTATCCCGTTTGGAACCTGCCGGCGGGAGCCTGCCTTGCCACGCGCGTCCCCACGGGCGAAGA
>CABUVB010000185.1 GCA_902494815.1 uncultured Collinsella sp.
AAGTCCATCATCTTCTCGAGCTCTTCGACCGTCTACGGCGATCCGGACAATCCGCCCGTCACCGAAGAGGACCCCAAGAAGCCCGCGACCAACCCCTATGGTTGGACCAAGTGGATGATCGAGCAGATCCTTATGGACGTCCACACCGCCGACCCAGAGTGGGACGTCGTGCTGCTCCGTTACTTCAACCCCATCGGCGCTCATCCGTCGGGCCTGATCGGCGAGGACCCCAAGGGCATCCCCAACAACCTGGTGCCCTATGTCGCCCAGGTTGCCGTGGGCAAGCTCGAGGCCGTTCAGGTCTTTGGCAACGACTACCCCACCCCCGACGGCACCGGCGTGCGCGACTACATCCACGTGTGCGATCTGGCCTCTGGTCACGTTGCTGCCCTTAATTGGATGAACGGCAAGACCGGCGTCGAGATCTTTAACTTGGGCACCGGCACTGGCACCTCGGTACTCGAGGTCGTCGCCGCCTTCTCCAAGGCTTGTGGCAAGGAGCTGCCCTACGTAATCCGCGAGCGCCGCGCCGGCGACATCGCTGCCAACTGGTGCGATGCCTCCAAGGCCGAGCGCATGATGGGCTGGAAGGCCCAGTACGACATCGCGGACATGTGCCGAGATAGCTGGAACTGGCAGAGCCACAACCCCAACGGCTTCGCCGACGCCGAGTAGCAAAAACCTACATACCGCTCTTGCCCCGATCTCACGTTGTGAGGTCGGGGCTTTTTTTCATGGCATGTAACCATTCGCCGAAAATCGACCAACTTTTTTATCTTGCCTGTACATGTTTAAACAACATGTTTTACAATAGGCGTATCGAAACAGAACATCGGAGGCGGACTGCACACCCATCGGCAGGCCGACCCCACAACAAGAAGGTTGGTGAGCGCATTCATGGAGCGTGCAAGCGGCGTCCTCATGCCCGTCTCATCTCTGCCCGGACCATACGGAATCGGCGGCTTTGGTTGGAATGCCTACGACTTCGTCGATTTTCTCGCCTCGTGCAAACAACATTACTGGCAGATTCTGCCCCTTACGACGACCAGCTATGGCGATTCGCCCTATCAGTCGTTCTCGGCCCGCGCAGGCAACCCCAACTTTATCGACTTTGCCGAGCTTATCGAGGCAGGGTATCTGGAGCAGCGCGATATCGATGGCGTGTATCTGGGATCCGATCCCAGCAATGTCGACTACGGTGCTATCTTTGGCGGCCGCCGTCAGATTCTCGACCGCGCCGCTGAGCGCTTTGCTGCCGACAAGCCGGCCGATTTCGATGACTTTATCCAGGCCAACGAGGACTGGCTCATCCCCTACTGTGAGTTCATGACCGTCAAAGAGGAGTGCGGTCTCAAGGCGTTTTGGGAGTGGCCCGCGGAGCTCCGCACCCGCGGCGAGGCTTCCGCCAAGGTCTGCGCCGACCATCCGGCGCGTATGCTCTACCACCAGATGACCCAGTACTTCTTCGATCGCCAGTGGAGCCGCCTCAAGGCCTATGCCAACGAGCGCGACATTCTCATCATCGGCGACCTGCCCATCTATGTCTCGCGTGACTCCGTCGAGATGTGGGCGACGCCTGAGCTCTTTAAGATCGACACCGCCGGCAATCCCGTGAGCGTCGCCGGCACGCCGCCCGACCAGTTCTCGGCCACCGGCCAGTACTGGGGCAACCCCATCTACGACTGGGACGCCATGGAGTCCGACGGCTTCTCCTGGTGGGAGGGCCGCATTCACGCCGCCCTCGACATGTACGACGTCATCCGCCTGGATCACTTCCGCGGCTTCGAGGCCTATTGGGAGGTGCCGTTCTCCTCGCCCGATTCGTCCTACGGTTCGTGGACGCAGGGGCCCGGCCTCAAGTTCTTCAAGACGCTCGAGGAAAAGCTCGGCACGCTGCCCATCATCGCCGAGGACCTGGGCTTCCTCACCCCCGGCGTCATCGACATGCGCGACAACTCGGGCTTCCCCGGCATGAAGATCCTGCAGTTTGCCTTTGAGGGCACCAACTCGTACTACCTGCCGCATAACTACATCGCCAACACCGTCGCCTATGTGGGCACCCACGACAACGAGACGGCGCGCGGTTGGTTTGAGGGAACGGCCACCCCGCGTCAGCGTGAGCAGGCAGCCCTGTACACCCATCAGCAGGCCGGCGAACCCATGGCAGATGCACTCAATCGCACCATCGCCGCCAGCGTGAGCAACACGTGCATCTACACCATGCAGGACCTGCTCAACTTGGGCAACGAGGCGCGCATCAACACCCCTGCCACGCTGGGCGGCAACTGGACCTGGCGCATGCTCGACGGCGCCATCACCCGCGAGCTCGAGCACAAACTCACCGACTGGACCGAGACCTACTTCCGCATCCCGTCGGAAGCCGAAATCGAGCTTCCTCAATAGGAGCTACCGCGCCCGACCCCTCCCCACCGTGCGGACGCGCTTGCTTTTCCCGCGCGAGGCCACCCCAATCCCCTCGCGCGGGCTTCTTATGAATTGCAGACATGAAACAACCCATCACAGGAGAAAACATGCCCCAAATTAACCTCATGGAACTCGCCGAGCAGTCTTTTGGCACCTCACTCGAGCAGCTCGACGACCGTCGCATTTACAAGCTGCTGGTCAAACTCGTGCAGGAGCGCTCCGCCACCTGCCCGCTCAACAACGGCAAGAAAAAGCTCTATTACATTTCCGCCGAATTTTTGATCGGCAAGCTGCTCATCAACAACATGATCGACCTCGGCATCTACGACGAGGTTAAGGACCAGCTCACCGCCGCAGGCCACGACCTCAACAAGATCGAGGAATTCGAGGTCGAGCCGTCACTCGGCAACGGCGGCCTGGGCCGCTTGGCCGCATGCTTCCTGGATTCCATCGCCACGCTGGGCTTGACCGGCGATGGCGTGGGCCTCAACTATCACTACGGTCTGTTCCGTCAGCGCTTTGTCGACAACCAGCAGAAGGCCGTCCCCGACGAGTGGCTCGGCGAGCAGGACATCCTAGTCGACGATGACCGCTCCTACACCGTCGAGTTCGGCGATTTTGCCGTTACCTCCAAGCTCGTCAACATCGATGTGCCCGGTTACGGCCAGCCCACCAAGAACCGCCTGCGCCTGTTCGACCTGGCGAGCGTCGACGATGGCCTGGTCCCCGGCAGCTCCATCGACTTCGACAAGACCGAGATCGCCAAGAACCTCACCTTGTTCCTCTACCCCGATGATTCCGACGAGCAGGGCCGCCTACTTCGCATCTATCAGGAGTACTTCATGGTGAGCAACGCCGCCCAGCTCCTGATCGACGAGGCCGTCGAGCGCGGCAGCAACCTGCACGATCTGGCCGACTATGCCGTGGTCCAAATTAACGACACGCACCCCACCATGGTCATCCCCGAGCTCATTCGCTTGCTCGCCACCGAGCATGGCATCGAGTTTGACGAGGCCGTGACCATCGTACGCTCCATGGTCGCCTACACTAACCACACGATTCTTGCCGAGGCGCTCGAGAAGTGGCCGCTCGCCAGCCTGCAG
>CABUVB010000186.1 GCA_902494815.1 uncultured Collinsella sp.
CGCCACGAACGGCTGGGTGTTATGAAATCGGTGGAATCGGTTGAGGGGATTGCGGGAAATTGAGCTCTGCCGCGAAGGTTGACGATAGCTACTGGACAGTTAGTTCAGATACGTATAAGGCGGCGGGCGTTCGAGACGTTTCTAAGGGCCTTCGAGGGCGATTTGAGGGTAAAGATGCGGCGGTTGTACTCGAAAAAGATGAGTTTTGGGCGGCATGGCATCCGCCGGGGAGCTCAGAAGGCTCCGAACGGCCCTTTGGAGCTTTAAAAAATACGTATCTGAACTAATTGTCCAGGGAAGGTTGGCGAGGGATAAAAAAAGGGTCGGAAGCGAGTTTCCGACCCTTTAAAAGCATCAAAGATGATGCGATGTGCGGCAGGCTACAGCGCGAAGTCGCCGCCGACGAGCGTGGAGACGGGCTCCTCGTGGTAGACGGCGGAGATGGCCTGAGCGAACTCCTCGGCGACCGAGATGGTCTTGATCTTGCCGCCGACCTCGACGGGAATGGCGTCGGTGACGAGGCACTCGACGATGGGGGCATCGTTCAGACGCTCGATGGCCGGACCGGAGAAGATGCCGTGGGTGGCGCAGACGTAGATGTCGCCAGCGCCCATGGCCTTGAGCTCCTTGACGTTGGCGCACAGGGTGCCAGCGGTGTCGATCATGTCGTCGTTGATGATGCAGGTCTTGCCCTTGATGTCACCGATGATGCCCATGACCTCGGCGGCGTTGTGGCGCGGACGGCCCTTGTGGGCGATGGCCAGGTCGCAGCCGAGCATGTCGGACAGCTTCTTGGCGGCCTTGGCGCGACCCACGTCGGGGGAGACGACAACCAGGTTGTCGGTGTCGAAGTGCATGTCGTTGTAGTACTGGCCAAACAGCGGCAGCGCGGACAGGTGGTTAACCGGGATATCGAAGAAGCCCTGGATCTGGCCCTGGTGCAGGTCGAGGGTGATGATGCGGTTGACGCCGGCGCGCTCGAGCAGGTTGGCGACGAGGCGGGCGGTGATGGGCTCACGCGGGCCGGCCTTGCGGTCCTGGCGGGCATAGCCGTAGTGGGTGATGACGGCGGTGATGGAGCGGGCGGATGCGCGCTTGGCAGCGTCGGTGGCGATGAGCAGCTCCATGAGCATGTCGTTGACGTTGCCGCCGGCCACGGACTGAATCAGGAAGACGTCGGCGCCGCGGACGGTCTCGTCGTAGCGGGCGTAAATCTCACCATTGGCGAACTGCTTTAGCGTAAGGCCCGAAAGCTCGACCCCAAGGTACTCAGCAATCTTCTGAGCGAGGGGACGGTTGGAGGAACCGGAATACACGCGGATGGACTTGCGCATATTCTCCGACTTCTCGGGATCATTAATCGGCATTACCCTTCTCCTTTATATCGAATGCCATATAGATGCCTTGTTGCATTGTAACCGCGCGGCGGGGTTTATCGAGTCTTGATAACGTCTTTACCGTCAACGGACACGAACCGACCACTCATCCGGTCGCGCAGGTCAGCATAGAAAAAGGAGCCGTCCCCATGGGAACAGCTCCTTAGATGCTTGGTAAAACGTTATACCTCGTCGTCCTCGTGCAGGCGGCGGCGGTAATCGGCGGCCCAGCCCTCAATGTTTACCTGACGGGCACGACCCAGGCCAAGTGCGTCGGCCGGGACCGGCTCAGTGATGACGGAGCCGGCGGCCACGAGCGCGCCGTCGCCGATCTGGGCGGGCGCGACCATCATGGTGTCGGAACCGATGAAGGCGTCCTTGCCGATGACGGTCTTGTGCTTGTGCACGCCGTCGTAGTTGCAGGTGATGGAGCCTGCGCCCACGTTGACGCCGGAGCCCATGGTGGTGTCGCCGATGTAGGACAGGTGCGGCACCTTGGAGCCCTCGCCGATCGTGGACTTCTTGATTTCCACGTGCGTGCCGGCCTTGGAGCCGTCGAGCATGTGGGTGCCCGGGCGCAGGTAGGCGCGCGGGCCGCAGTCGACGCCGTTCTCGATGACGGCCTCGATGGCGATGGTCTCATCGATGGTGCAGCCGCTGCCGACGGTGGTGTCGGTGAGGCGGCTGTTGGGGCCGAGCTGGCACTCCTCGCCCACGGTGACGTGGCCGATCAGGTGCGTCTGCGGCCACACGACGGTGTCGCGGCCGATAACGGCGTCGGGGCCGATCCAGGCCTGCGTGGGATCGATGAACGTGACGCCCTCGGCCATCCAGTGCTCGTTGATGCGGTCGCGCGCAATGGCGGTGAGCTGCGCGAGCTGGATGCGGCTGTTGACGCCCAGGCCGTCGCGGTAGTCATCGCAGTGGAAGATGGAGACCGCCTGGCCGTGACCCTTGAGGATTTCGAGCATGTCGGGCAGGTAGTACTCGGACTGCGCGTTGTCGTTGCCGATCTCGTTAATGTGGGCGGCGAGCTGCGCGCCGTCAAAGGCATAGCAGCCGGCGTTGCACTCCAGCAGCGTGGCGGCCTGCTCGGGCGTGCAGTCCTTCTGCTCGATGATGCGCTCGATCTGGCCGTCGGCGCCCAGCTTGATGCGGCCGTAGCCGAAGGGGTCGGGCGGGGTCATGGTCATGACGGTGCAGGCGAGCTCGCCGGTAGCGACGGTCTGTGCGAACTTGGCGACGGTGTCGGCGGTGATGAGCGGCAGGTCGCCGTTGAGCACGACGACGGGGCCTTGCGTGATGCCGCAGGCCTCGAGCGCGACCTTCACGGCGTGACCGGTGCCCAGGCGCTCGGTCTGCTCGACGCACTCGACCTTGGTGGCGCTGCTGGCGTAGGCGCCGTCGATGAGGGCGCGCATCTCGTCGGCGTGGCTGCCGATGACGACTACGACGCGGCTGCAGCCGGCCTTGATGGTAGCGTCGACGATCCACTGGACCATGGGCTTGCCCAGGATCTTGTGCGAAACCTTGCAGTGGTTCGACTTCATGCGGGTGCCCTCGCCGGCAGCGAGGATAATTGCGGTTGCGTCCATGTGATCTCCTGTTACGTTATAGAGACGTGTGTTTGGAAACGATACACGGCGCAATATGATACCGCAGGCATATGTTGAGCGCGTAGCGATTGGTTTGCGGCGGTTGAGGCTTGCGCCGCCGGCGTGGCGTTTGTACTGCTTGCGTGCGGCGTTGGCGGTGCTGCGGAGCTGTCGTTTGAGCGAGGGGACGGGGGTGCCCGTGGACAACATACAAGAGGAGTTTGGCGGCGAGCCCGTCGCGGCGTTCTCGATGTCGCATCCGGCTGTGCCGGCACTCTATATAGTGCTGACGCTGGGGCTCACCATGTTCTCGATGCAGCCGGTGCTGATTGCGCTGTCACTTGCGGGCGGGCTGGCGTATGGATTTGCGACGCGTGGGGCTGCCCGCACGCTGGGCGCACTCCGCTGGCAGTTGCCGGTGATTTTGATTATCGCGCTGGTCAATCCGCTGTTTAGCGCCTCGGGCTCGACGGAGCTGTTCCGTATTGGCATGCGCGCGGTGTATCTGGAGAGCATGGTATACGGCCTGTGCATGGGCGGGCTGTTTGTGGCGAG
>CABUVB010000187.1 GCA_902494815.1 uncultured Collinsella sp.
CTGCTGTCGCACGTGAGCTATGATGCCCAGATGCTCGGCTGCACCACGGCTTCGCTCGAGGTCGAGGACGGTAACGAGGGAGCGATCGCGCTTTATAACGCTCTGGGCTTTACCGAGGCTGGCCGTCGCCGCGGCTACTATGGTGCCGGCAAGGATGCCATCGTCATGACGGCTCCGCTGCCCCTCGTGCTCCCGGTCGACAGCGCTTCGCCCGAGCCGACGGCGGCCGAGCAGCGTGTATGGCCGCTGCCTGCGCCCGAGCGAACCGTTGAGGAGTGCGCTGAAATTGAGCGCCGTCGCCTAGTGCTCGCTATCGAGAGTTCCTGCGACGAGACGGCCGTGGCGATTATCGATGCGGATGGCAATATACTGGCCAACCAGGTGTCGACACAGATTGATTTTCACGCCCGCTTTGGCGGCGTGGTGCCCGAGATCGCCTCGCGCAAGCACGTTGAGGTGATTGTGAGTGTCGTAGATGCGGCGCTCGAGGATGCCGCGGCATCGCTTGGCCTTGAGGGTGGGGCGATTGCGCCAAGTGAGCTTGCCGCCGTGGGCGTGACGCAAGGTCCGGGCCTGGTGGGCGCCCTCGTGGTGGGCGTTGCCTTTGCCAAAGGCTTTGCCTACGCTGCCGGTAAGCCGCTCATATGCGTCAACCATCTGGAGGGGCACCTGTTTGCCAACCTGCTGGCGCAACCCGACCTCAAACCGCCGTTTATCTTCACGCTTGTCTCGGGTGGGCACACCATGCTCGTGCACGTGAAGGCGTGGGGCGACTACGAGGTGCTCGGTGAGACGCTCGACGACGCCGTGGGCGAGGCCTTCGACAAGGTGGCCAAGGCGTTGGGCCTGGGCTATCCCGGTGGCCCCATCATTTCCAAGCTGGCCGAGACAGGCAATCCCCGCGCGATTGATTTCCCCCGTGCGCTCAACAGCAGGGGAGACTATCGTTTCTCGCTTTCGGGCCTTAAAACGGCCGTGACGCTCTACATCGAGCAGGAGACCAAGGCCGGGCGCACGATTCACCTGCCCGATCTGGCAGCTTCGTTTGAGGCAGCTGTCTTTGACGTGCAGTACAAGAAGGCCAAAAACGCATTGCACGCTACCGGATGCAAGGAATACTGCATCGGCGGCGGCGTCTCGGCCAACCCGCATCTGCGCGAGATGATGATCAAGAAGCTTGGGCGTCAGGGGATTCGCGTAACGGTGCCGCCCTTGTCTGCCTGTACCGATAACGCAGCCATGATCGCGGAGGTCGCTCGCCGTAAATTCGACCGAGGTGAAATCTCGCCGTTCGACGTCGACGCCGATCCAAACATGACGCTGTAGTCGTACGGGTGCGGTCCCCGACGCTGCCCGGGCGCCAGCGGCCGCATATGAACTTTCCTGCTCTACAGTCCTGCTCACGACGGAGGCCACATTAAGTGGCCTCCTGTTCGTGCGGAACTCGCGATATAGTTCATATGCGCCGCCCGGCTCCCGCGGCTCTCAGGGGCATCTCTCATGCAAAAACTTTTGTCGGGTAAAGTCCGAGGTCAGTGGCGTTTTATACCGAGAAATTCAAAAAAAGTTGAAAATTCATTACATATTTGCGTTGACTTTAGGTAACTAAAGTTTCATACTCCTTTTCAACCACTGGGGGATGTGAACACGCACGGATCGTTCACATCATGATTGAAGAGGATTTCTTAGACATGTTCACGCATCAGCTAAACATTATCAGCGTAGTAATTATCTGATGCGGGTTAGCACATACAGCTAGCCCGTACGATAACGGGCGGCTGATGAAGATGAGGGCCGTCGAGCGCAACCGACGGCCCTCATTTTTTATGTCTAGGAAGTTCTTTTTAGAGGAGGAAATGTAATGAACGGAGTTTTGCTCATGGTTGTGGCCGCGGCGGTGCTCGCCTGCGGCTATCTGGGCTATGGTCGATGGCTGGCCAACAAGTGGGGCGTTGACAAAGAGGCCCTTACGCCGGCCAAGCGCATGAAGGACGGCAACAGCTTCTCGCCCGTCTCCGCCTTCACCGCGTTCTCGCACCAGTTCAGCTCGATCTGCGGTGCTGGCCCTGTTACGGGTACGATCGTCGCCATGGCCTTTGGCTGGCTTCCCGTCGTGCTCTGGGTCCTCGTCGGCGGCATCTTCTTTGGCGCCGTCCACGACTTTGGCGCCCTGTACGCCTCGATGAAGAACAACGGCAAGTCCCTGGCTCAGCTCATCGAGAAGTACATCGGCAAGACCGGCCGTCGCCTGTTCCTGCTGTTCTGCTGGCTGTTCTGCATCATCGTCATCGCCGCCTTCACCGACATGGTCTGCAAGACGTTCATGTTCACTCCGGCCGTTGACGCTTCTGGTGCTGCTACCGGTGCCGTCGACTTCACCAAGTCCTATGCCGCCGGCTGCGCTGGTACCATCTCCATCCTGTTCACCTTCGTCGCTATCGCCTTTGGTTGGGCCCAGAAGAAGTTCAACCTCACCGGCGCTGCCGAGTTCGTCACCGGCGTGGTCCTCATGGTTCTCATGTTCGCCGTCGGTATGCAGTTCCCGGTCTACCTGGATAAGTTCCAGTGGTTCGCCGTCGTCATGGTCTACCTGGTCTTCGCTGGCGCCATGCCCATCCAGATGCTCAAGACCCCTCGCGACTACCTCACTTCCATCATGATGATCGTCATGATCGTCTGCGCCGTCCTCGGTATCGTCGTCCTGGGCGCTAACGGCCAGGCCACCATCACCGCTCCGGTCTTCACCGGCTTTAGCAATGCCTCGGGCATGATGTTCCCGGTCCTGTTCGTCTCCGTTGCCTGCGGTGCTCTCTCCGGTTTCCACAGCCTCGTTTCTTCTGGTACCTCCTCCAAGCAGGTCGAGAAGGAGCAGGACGCCGTCAAGGTCGGTTACGGCGCCATGATCGTCGAGTCCTTCGTCGGCATCCTTGCCATCATCGTCGCCGGCATCATGTTCTCCGACATGAACACCGCCGGTACCGGCGCCCTCAACGCCGGCGTCGCTTCCACCCCGTTCCAGATCTTCGCCGCTGGCATCTCCCGCGGTATGCAGGCCTTCGGTGTTGACGGCACGCTCGCTACCGTCTTTATGACCATGAACGTCTCCGCTCTGGCCCTGACCTCGCTCGACGCCGTCGCCCGCATCGCCCGCACTTCGTTCTCCGAGTTCTTTGCCCAGACCAACGACGCTCTGGCCATCGAGTCCAAGGCCGGCTACATGAAGGTCCTCGGCAACCCCTGGTTCGCCACGGTCGTCACCCTGCTTCCCGGTCTCGCCCTCGCTTTTGGTGGCTATGCCAACATCTGGCCGCTCTTTGGTGCTTCCAACCAGCTGCTCGGCGGCATGACCATGATCACCCTCGCCGTGTTCTGCAAGTGCACCGGCCGCAAGGGCTGGATGCTCTACGTGCCCGTCGTCTTCCTGCTCTGCTGCACCTTCACCTCGCTGGTCCAGAGCGCCATGGGCTGCATGGCCGCTGTCCAGGCTTACGGCTTCTTCGGCACCATCCCGGC
>CABUVB010000188.1 GCA_902494815.1 uncultured Collinsella sp.
AAGGGGATGTAGGAAAACGATAGGAAAGTCATAGATGCGGGCGTGTTGGCTAAAATGGGTCGGCTGGGATTGGTCAATCTCGGCCGACTATATTTGGCTAAAATAATCCGACGCTAACATCGGAGCATGTTCCTTCGCCAGTTTACGAGCCAGTGCTCGCAGTCGTACGACAAGATGATGGCAATGGGCTTCATGTACACCATTCAGAAGCCCCTGCGAAAGATCTATCCCAACGACGACGATTACTATGCGGCGCTTGATCGCCATACCGAGTTCTTTAACATCACGCCTCATGTGCTTCCGTTTGTAGCCGGCCTAACGGTTTCGATGGAAGAGCAGGCGGCTGCCGATAAGAACTTCGACACGTCCTCGATTAACGCCATGAAGGTCGGCCTCATGGGACCGCTTTCCGGCATTGGCGATTCGTTCTACTGGGGTACGTTCCGCGTGGTCGCCGCCGGCATTGGTATTGGCATCGCGTCGACGGGCAACCCGCTCGGCCCCATCGTGTACGCGCTCATCTACTCCGTGATTAACTTTGCAACGCGTATCGTCGCCGCCCATCTGGGATACGACCTGGGAACCAAGTTCCTGCAGCAGTCCGAAGAGAACAACCTTATGTCTCGCATGACGCATGCTGCCGGTGTCCTCGGAATGACCGTTATTGGCGCCATGATTGCGGCACAGGTCTCGCTGTCCACGGCTTTGACCTTTGATGTGGGTGGTTCGGAGATTGTCCTGCAGGATTTGTTCGATTCGATCTTCCCCGGTCTGCTGCCCCTGCTGGCAACGTTCGCTTGCGTTGCCCTCTATAAAAAGGGTGTCAAGACCATTTGGATTATTATTGGTATCTTCGCGATCTGCATCATCGGAACGGGTTTGGGAGTGTTCGCGGCGGCGTAATGTTGGCTGCTATGCTCGCGCGTTGGATAACTAACTGACCGTTTGAAAACGGGGTTCGGCGTAAGGCCGGCCCCGTTTTTTGTTTGAGGGATTTTCCGACCGTTCAAAAAACCACGCTCGTCCATCACTCACGTATCTCTCATCTCTCATTCGTCACTAATACGAGAGATAACCGAAAGACGAGAGATAAATATGAGAGATAACTGAGCAGCAAAGAGACAAGCAATCATGGTATTGTCTCAATACTGATTGTTCTACCAGCAAAAACATGTTTAAATGAAACAGATGGCAGACATCTTTTCTTTCATCTCTCACTTATCTCTAATATGAGAGATAGCAGAAAGATGAGAGATAATTACGAGAGATAACTGAGAGACGAAGGAAATCTATTCGCGGCATTCTCCGCCGGGCCGAGCGAAAGGACGTGCAGATGAACGAAAACGAGCTGACCGGTCTGCTCGAGTCTTTAAGGCGCATGGGCTCGGACGATCTTAACGTCGAGGTCAAGGAGAGCGCCACGACGCTTTCCCGCGACGTATGGGAAACGGTTAGTGCATTCGCGAATACCGCTGGCGGAATTATCGTGCTCGGCGTGAGTGAGCGCGCGGGCTTTGTCCCGGTTGAGAACTTTGAGACCGAGAAGGTGCTCAACCAATTTGTCGCAGGCATGGGTGATGCCGGCGGTCGCGGAAAACTGGCCAATCCGCCCAAATACACTATTGAGCGCGTGGAGCTTCGGGGCACCGTGGTTCTCGTTATCACGATTGAGGAGCTCGACCCGTCGAGCAAGCCCTGCTATGTAATAGAACGCGGCGCCCAGGGCGGCAGCTACAAGCGCATTGATGACAAAGACGTGCCACTTTCATCGACCGAGGTTTTGGCACTGTCGTCATACGAGCGGACGAGCCCCAGTGATCGCGACGCAGTGCCGGGCGCGGGTGTGGGCGACCTCGACGAGGCCCTGATCGACCGCACGATAGAGCGTGCTTTCTCGCTGACGCCCCGAGCTATGCACGGTGCGACGGACAAGAAAACAAAGCTGGAGCGCCTGAATTTCCTCGATTCCCAAGGCAACGTGACTAAGGCCGGACTCCTGGTTGCGGGTGCCTATCCTCAGCAGTTCTACCCCAAGCTCTTTATCGATGTGGCGGTCTATGCCGGAACGCAGAAGGGCGCGGCGGGGTCGTTGAGGTTCATGGACCGTACGATCTGCGAGGGAACGTTGGGCGAAATGATCTCGGATGCCGTCGCGGCGGTCGCCAAGAATTTGCGACGAACCTCGATGATCAAAGGCGTCTCGCGTGTCGACTCGCTGGAGATTCCCGAGGAGGTCCTGCGCGAGGCAATTGCCAACGCCGTAATCCACCGAGAATACGGAGACCGGTTCTGTGGGCAGTCGATCGCTGTTGACGTCTTTGATGACCGTATCGAAGTGACGAACCCCGGCGGCCTATACGGAGGAAAGACTCGCGAGAACCTGTTTGACGGCAGCTCCCGATGCCGCAATGCGACGCTTGTAAAGCTCATGTCGCTTGTCCCATTGCCCGACGGCGCGGGCTCTCCTGCCGAAGGCAACGGGTCGGGCATTCCAATGATGCTCGATGCCATGCGTGCGCAAGGTCTGGCCGAGCCGTTGTTTTGCCCGGGTTTCGACCGGTTTAAGGTTGTCCTTTACCGAGTGAAGGTTGAGCAGGTCGATCATGGCGGGGACCTGATCATGGCGGCCCTCAAGCGCTATGACGAGTTGGGAACGCGCGAACTGGCAGAATGCACGGGACTCACCGTCTCCCAGGTTAGGGCACGCGTCAATGCGCTCATCTCACAGGGCGAGCTTGAGCCGACGGCGCCGTTGACAAGCCGCAACCGCAAGTATCGACTGTCAGAGCGCGTGGAATAAATGCGTTAGTGGACGAGGCGACCCAATAATCGACCCTCAATTGGCGCCCACTAAGGTAAAGCGGTTGTTGCTCAGTCGACGGTGATGCTGAAGACTCGGCTTACGCCGGCATGGCCCCGAACCCGTCCATCAAGAACAGCCTAAGAACCAGCTTGATGACATATCCCGGTTTGACTTCTGCCGCGTCAAAGACGTGGCGCTCGGCGAGCTCGCTGCAGTATGCATAGATGTCGCGGATAAGGTCCGCGCCCGAAAGCGTAAACATGTAGCCTGCGTCCGAAAGCGCATTGGGTGCGGCGGGCAACTTGGCCATGTGGCAGAACGTTTGCAGGTCGGGCGCCATAACATTCTGGTAGTCGAGGTGGCCGCCGGCATCCTGTTCGGCAAGCTCCAATTGGCGCACGAAATCCAGCGCCGCTGCCAGCACAAAGCTCGGCGTAGGCGCGTTGACGTCCTGAGTGGTCGCCACGAGCCTGCCCGCCGCCTGCGTGACAAGCCAAGCGACCTCGCGCTGGCAACGCACGGCCTTGCGCGTAACCGGCTTGATGGACGAAGAAGAAACGCTCCCCTTAGGCGGATTCGAAGCAGCCATAAGACCCTCCCATGAACAATCCGGCCCAACAAGCCCGGATGAAACACGTGCTACATCAGTATACAGGGGAGTGGGGTAGCGGGGTACGAGCGCGCCAGCGGCAAACCGAGAGCAT
>CABUVB010000189.1 GCA_902494815.1 uncultured Collinsella sp.
TAGTGCCTCCGAGCAGGAGGCTGGCACCAACCCGCTCGCCATTGTTGGCGTTGCCGCCGGCGTCATCGGTCTCGCCATCGTCGGCGTGTTCGTGTTCACCAAACGTCGGTAGGTGAGGGTTGTGTCCAATAAATCCAAGGACGCTGACCCCAAGCAACCAGATTCCTCGTTCATTCAGTTCGACGATGCAAAGCAACAGGGCGCCGCTTCGGCGGCGTCCGCCTCTCGTCGCAAGGCGCTCCTTGGCGTTCTTGCTGCCGCGTGCACCATTCTGATCGTCGTCTCGCTGGGCTTCGTCCATCCTTCCGAGAGCGGCGCCTGGTCCATTGACTGGATCGTTCAGACCGTGACGGGGGAGAGCGTCGTCGCCAAGGACACCAAGGGATCTGGCTCGTCTGCCGCTTCGGGCGAGGCTAGTTCCAAGGATTCCAAATCTTCGAATGATGCAAAAGACGAGTCCAAGGGTTCGAACGACGGCAAGGACGATTCCGAGTCTCCGGACAAGGAATCGGACAAAAACTCGGATAGCAAGAAGTCCGAGGACCAGGACGGCAAGAAGTCTGGCGATAAATCCGCTGCCCAGAATACGGGCGCCGGCGATACTTCCGAGGTGTCTGGCGGTGCTTCTTCGGGCGGCGGTCAGTCGTCTGATGGAGCCTCATCCTCTAATGGCGGAAGCGCTTCCTCGGGCGGTCAGGGCGGCTCACAGGAGTCCAACTACGTTACGGTGACGGTTTCGGTCACATCGAGCGCTGTGGGCAATCCCGTGTCCTCTGGCGGCACCTTTACCTTTAACGAAGGCGCTACCGTTTACGATGCCCTGTGCGCGCTAGGCCTTTCTGTCAACGCACACGGCTCGTCGTACGGCACGTATGTTTCCGCGATTGGTGGTTTGGCCGAGAAACAGTACGGCGGCACGAGCGGGTGGATGTACTCCGTCAACGGCACAACGCCCATGACGGCCTGTAGTAACTACGTTCTCTCAAACGGCGACAACGTAGTCTGGTATTACGTTACAGGCTAGAGGCCTCGACATAGCGCGCCAGACGGGCGGTTCGGACAAACATCCGGGCCGCCCGTTTTTCGTGCGAATGGGACTGGGTCGCCGGGTCTCTCGGCAAACAAAAAACCGGTTGGAATGGGAATTCCAACCGGTTATACATTCAAGCAAATAGTGAATCGACTATGACCGTGCGCCCTCGAGGAAGAAGCGACGGCTGAAGTAGTTGTACCAGGTGACGAGGAACGTGGCGATGGCCTTCATGGCCTGGTAGCCGATGCTCAAAAACGTGACGCCCACAAACATGTACAGGTCGTTGAGGCCCAGGCCGATCACCGACAGGATGGTGAAGATCGTGAACTCGCGCTTTCGGCTCATGCCTTCGCGGTGGTCGAACACGTACTTCATGCTGAGCCAGTAGTTGACCACGACGGACGTGGTAAACGAGACCGTGGTGCTCATCAAAAAGTCGAGGTGAAACAGCTCGACGAGCGCAATGAGCATGCCCCAGTCGATGCCAAAGGAGATAAGACCCACGACAGCAAACTTGAGGAACTGCTTGGTATGAGGTTGTGCCAGCGCCTTGCGCACGTAATCACATCCAATGCGTTGATGAATCGAGCAGAGGATACTTTAGAGCTTTTACAAGGGAAACGTAAGGTCTTTGCCAAGAACTATATGAACTCGCCAAATTTTCAAGAGCTAATCCGCAAACGTTGAAAATTTGCCCGTAAACGAGCGACACCCACGGACGATACTGCGCTGAGTGCGCGTCGTCCGTGGGCGCCGTAATGCTGCAGGGGTTTCGAGCTATTTTGTCTCGTCGCCCTCCAGGAAGATTTTTCGGGTCACAAAGTTGTAGACCATGACAAGCGCGGTGGCGCAGATCTTGGCGATATTGGCCTCGAGTCCCAGGCCGGCGTTGAGCGCCAGCACGATGCCGTCGTTGAGCACCAAACCGATCACGGACAGCACGACAAAGATGATGAACTCGCGGCGGCGGCTCATGCCTTCCTTGTGCGCAAACACGTACTTCATGCTTGCGAGGTAGTTAAAGATGAGTGAGATGATAAAGCCGCTGGTGTTGGCGATTAGGATGTTGAGGCCCAGACCGTAGTGGAGCAGATTCATAATGCCAAAGTCGATAACCGTGGCAATGACACCGACGACGCCAAATTTCATGATCTGCGCAAGGAGCTTTTGCATGGTACCTGCCTTAGGGTGGCGCGGGGACGCCATGGGGATGACAAACTCAGCAAGTTTAGCCAATCCCCGCGGGTGGGGCTAGACGCGCTCTTCGATAGCACCGTTTCTATATGCATCGAGCAGCTGGCGCAGGTCCTGGATCTGGCTGCGAATTTTGGCGCCAGTATCGGTGTCGCTCACCATGCGGCGACGGTCCGCTTGGTCAAAACGGTTGGTCTCGCTCTCGATGTCCACGTTGCGCGTGAGTGCCTCGGCAACCGTCGTAAAGGCCCGGTGCGACTTGAGGCGGCAGCCGCGCGAGCTCGAGATGAGCGTATAGCCGGCGATACCCGTCTTGGGATGGTAAGCGCGGCAGAAGCCGCCATCGATGACCAGCAGCTTGCCCTCGGCGCGGATGGGCTGCTCGCCCTTGGTGGTTTTAACGGGCGTGTGGCCGTTGATGATGTGGCCGGTCGGCGAACATGCCATGGGCGCGACGCCAAACTCGCGCATGATGTCGTCGCAGACCGAGGGCGACTTGGTAAGCGTAAAGTACGGGTCCATCGGCTCGACCCAGGTGCTCTTATCGGCGATATAGGCGCGCTCAAAGGTACGCACCAGGCGTCCGCTGGCGGGTGAATTGAAGCCAATCCACAGGTACCACATCCAGTCGAGGGCATCGCGGTCGCCCACGCGCCACGCGCGGCGGGCGATGTGGTCGCAAAAATCGAGATAATCGCGGCCGGCGTGCCAGGTGCCCAGGCAGTTCATGCTGCTAAAGGTGCCGTCTTCGTTGAGCGGAACGCAGCCGTGGAAGAGCAGGTTGCCGTTGGCGACCTTGTACATCGAGCCGTGGGAATAGAGGAAATCGATATGGCGATGCAGGTGATCGGCGGTGACAAACTCGGACACGAGCTTGTCGATGATGTGCTGCTCCTGAGACGTGAGCGTATAGGGGTCCGCCGGGTCGACGGTGGGGAAGTCGTTGGTCGTGAGCGGCCACACGCTGCCGTCGGCGAGCGTGACCGTGCCGGTGCCGTGCTCGATCTTGTCGAGTAACAGGCGGTCGGTCATGTCGAACTCGGGATGGCGCTGGATAATCTGGCCCTCGAGCTTAAAGAGCAGCACGTTGATGGCCTTGATCAGCGGGGTGATGGACTCACCGGCGGTGTAGGTGGCATCGGCAAAGGCGACAAGCTCACGCAGCGAGATGCCGTAGTCGTTCTCCAGGATCTCGTAGTTGTCGTAGCGTAGGTTGTTGCGCAGCACCGTGGCGATGCAGGCAGGTTCACCGGCCGCAGCGCCCATCCA
>CABUVB010000190.1 GCA_902494815.1 uncultured Collinsella sp.
AGCGACTACGCCATCGAGGGCATTCATGCCATGCAGGCGGCGGGTCTGCGCTTTGGCCCGGTTTCGGGTCGTCAGCCGTCCGCGATGGGCTGGATGTTCAAAAATCGTTCCGAGTGCTTCTCGACCGGTGCGTTCTGTAACGGCCAGGTGATGTTTGTCGACGGCGAGGTTGTTGCCTCCCGTGCGAGCGACAACGGTGCCCTCATGCGCCTTGCCGACTATCTTGAGCAAGAGACCGACGATACCTATCTGAAGGTCTATAGCCTGGGCGATGACTTTTGGGGCAACGATGCCTATTGCGTGACGAGTGATCCCGAGCGCGTTCGTCGCGCCATGGAGTCGGGCGGCAACGCATGGCTCAAAGGCGAAGAGGCCCCGTGCCGTCCTGTTGTCGATGACGCGCCGGTGTTCAAGGCGAATATCTGGAGCGCCCGCTCGCGCGAAGAGCTTGCCGAGCTGCGTGAGCGCGTTGCCGCCGAGGTGCCGGAACTCTCGCTTGTGTTTCCCAACAACCGAGTGCGCCTGTTCGACATCCTTCCGGCTGGTTGGGACAAGGGCTGCGCTGCGCTGGAGCTGGCGCGCGCTTTGGACCTGACGCCCGACGAGGTGGCCGTATTCGGTGATTCCGATAACGACCTGCCCATGATCGATGCCGTTCCCAACTCCGTTGCAGTCGCCAATGCCAACGAGGCCGTCACGGCTGCCGCGCGCTGGCATATCGGCGCTGCGGCAGACGATGCGGTCGCCGGGGCTCTGCATCAGATTGCCGCCTGCGCCGCGACGGGGGAGATGCCGCCGTTTATGCGCCAGATGGATGCGACGGGTTTCGACGTCACGAACGTCTAGGGAGAAAGCCATGAAGCTTCAGCAGCTCAGGTATGTCGTCAAAGTTGCCGAATGCGGCAGCATCACCGAGGCCTCGCGCCGGCTCTTTGTGTCGCAGCCTTCGATTACCGCATCGATCCGCGATCTCGAAAACGAGATGGGTGTGCGCATCTTTGAGCGCACTAACAAGGGTGTCGTTGTATCCGAGGAAGGCGAGACCTTCTTGGGCTACGCGCGACAGGTGCTTGACCAGGCCGATCTGCTCGAAGGTAAGTACAAGGGCGCATCCGAGCAGGTGCCGCACTTTAGTGTGAGCTGTCAGCATTATTCCTTTGCCGTCAACGCGTTTGTCGATGTGATCCGTGAGTTCGATGCCGCGCGCTACGACTTTACCCTGCGCGAGGAGCAGACTCACGAGATTATCGAGGACGTCGCGCATATGAAAAGCGAACTCGGCATCCTGTACCTGTCCGAGCACAATCGCGAGGTCATCGAGCGCATGCTGGCGGCCAACGAGCTCGTGTTCGAAGGACTCTTCTGCGCCACACCGCACGTTTTTGTGTGTGCAGACCATCCGCTGGCGGGCCGCTCCAGCGTGACGCTCGAGGATCTCGAGGACTATCCGTTTTTGTCCTATGAGCAGGGCAGCTATAACTCGTTCTACTATTCCGAGGAACTGACCTCGACGTTTGAGCGCCGCAAGAATATCCGCGTGCGCGACCGTGCGACGTTGTTCAACCTGGCCATGGGCCTCAACGGCTACACGGTGTGCTCGGGCGTGATTAGCCACGAACTCAACGGCCCCGGCATTATCTCGATTCCGCTCGACGTGGACGAGTACATGGAGATTGGCATCATCACGCGCAAGAACACGACGCTCACGCGCTACGGTCGGGCCTATATCGACGCGATTCGTCAGCATATCTAGGCTGCTGCGCTCCGCACGGTTCAAGTCTCTTTATGACAGTCCAGACTGATATAGGAAGCATCTATATCAAACTGTTATAAACGTATATTTTACGATGGCCATATGAGCGCTCATACTCTGTCCCAGTAAAGCAACCAATGCAAAGGGAGATATCTATGAGCACTTCGATTCAACCGAACGCGCCGTTTCGCGCCGATATTGTCGGCAGCTTTCTTCGTCCGCAGGCTGTAAAGGACGCCCGTGCCGCCTATGTCGCGGGTAAACTCGACGCTTCCGGCCTTAAGGCCGTCGAGGACGATGCCATTCGCGATTTGGTGGCAAAGCAGAAGGCCGCCGGCCTGCAGGTCATCACCGATGGTGAGTTTCGCCGCAGCTACTGGCACCTCGATTTTATGTGGGGCCTTAACGGCATTGAACGCCGTACCTCGCGTACGGGTTATATGTTCCACGACGAGGAGACCACAGCCGACACCGCCGTGGTAACCGGCCCCATTAGCGGCGAGAACCATCCGTTCGTCGAGCACTTTAAATTTGTCAAGGCGCTCGAGGGGGAGGGCCAGGTCGCGCGGCAAACCATTCCGGCGCCGATCCAGACGTTCTCCGAAGTCACGCTCGACCGCTGCGACGGCCAGCAGGAGAGCCTGCGCGCTGTCTATGAGACCGATGAGGAACTTGCCGACGCCATCGCAGCCGCTTATCGCGCGGTGATCGCCGACTTGTACGCAGCAGGCTGCCGCAACATCCAGTTTGATGACTGCACCTGGGGCATCTATTGCGATACCGACTTTGTCGCCAAAACCGGCATGAGCCCGGTCGACCTGCAAAAGGTAAGCGAGCTGGGCGTGGCGCTCAACAATGCCGCCATTGAGGGCAAGCCTGACGACCTAGTTATCAATACGCACGTTTGCCGCGGCAACTATCACTCGACCTATGCCTTTGAGGGCGGCTACGATCCTATCGCACCCTACCTGTTCGCACACGAGAACGTTGATGCGTTCTATCTTGAGTTCGACACGCCCCGTGCCGGTGGTTTTGGGCCGCTGAAGTATGTTGCCCCCGGCAAGAAGGTCGTGTTGGGCCTGGTAACCACCAAGGCCGCTGAGCTCGAGGACGAGGATGTTATCGTCGAGCGCATCCGCGAAGCCGCAAAGTACGTGCCGCTCGAGAACCTGTACCTGTCACCCCAGTGTGGCTTTGCCAGCTGCGAGATTGGCAACAAGCTGACCGAGGACGAGCAATGGGCAAAGATCGCGCTGGTCAAGCGTATTGCCGAGCGCGTTTGGAAATAGCGGTAACGTTCGCAGGTGGCGGCGCGTGCGAGACGTGGTGACTGGCCCTATCGTCATTTCCATCGGTCTGATTCTGGCGAGTTCCGCCATTGCCAACTGCCAGACCAACTGGTTTGTTGCCGTTGTTGCCGTGGCTGTGATCGTCATCTGCAATATTTGGGGCCGCGGCATGGTAAAGATTGTGCCGATCTTGCTGGGCGTTGTGGTGAGCTATGCCGTTGCGGCTGCGCTGGGCGAGGTCGACTTTTCTGGCGTCGCAGCCGCTCCCTGGGTTGGTTTGCCCATCGTGTGGGATGACACCGTGTTTGCGCTTTTTGGGCCGCAGTTCGATAGCGGTCTTGCCACGACGGCCATCATCACCATCATGCCGCTGGCCTTCGCGACCATGATCGAGCATATCGGCGATATCTCTGCTATCGGTTCGACTTGCGAGCGCAACTACATTGCCGATC
>CABUVB010000191.1 GCA_902494815.1 uncultured Collinsella sp.
ACGCCCGGCAAGCTGTTCCAGGACGGCATGATTAACGTGTCCGCGCTGCAGGCGGTCGCCGATTCGCTTTCCAGCAGCTCGAAGGTGTTCAAGAGCGCCAACGAGAAGGTCCAGGGCATTGGCGATACTCATATTTCCCAGGTGACCGAGCTGGTCGATAAGGCCAAGGACGGCTTTGCCACCCTCAACGGCGCGGTTGACGCGGCGGAGAAGGTCGCCCCCGTCCTTCCCCAGATGCTCGGCGCCAACGGCCAGACGCGCAACTACCTTATGTACGCCATGAACAACGTCGAGATTCGTGCCTGCGGCGGCTTTGGCGGTTCGCAGGGTCTGATTTCGGTCACCGACGGCCAGATGTCGATTGGCGAGTTTGTTCCCTGCATTGCGCGCAGCAAAGACGAGGCGGTTGAGAGCGTCGACGAAGAAGATGAGACGCTGTTTGGTGACCACAGCAACCTATACATCTCGGGCAACACCTATTCGCCCGACTGGCCCCGTAATTCGCAGCGTGTCGCCGCGCTGTGGAAGTCTGAATATGGTCAGGACGTCGATGGCGTCATTGGTATCGATCCGGTATTCCTGCAGTATCTGTTGGGCCTCGTGGGTAATGTTTCACTGCCCGACGGTACAGTCGTTGACGGTACTAACGCGGCGAAGGTGCTTATGCATGATGTGTACTGGAACTATCCGGTCGAGGAGTCGGACGGCATCTTTGCATCCGTCGCCAGCGCTGCCTTTGACAAGATCCTTGGCGGTATCGGCGACGTCGATGTCGCGAACCTTGTCAGCGCCGTTGAGCGCGGTGCCGAAGAGGGCCGCCTGATCGCGTGGATGAAAAACGATGACGAGCAGAACGCTATCAAGGAGATGAACATCGACGCCTCACTGCCCGATCCGGATGACCCGAGTGAAGATCCCGTTGCTGGTGTCTACTTTAACAACCTGAGCTTCTCCAAGCTCGACTGGTATCTGAACGCCGATACGCAGATTGGTCAGGGCGTGAAGAACGGCGACGGCGCTTGCTCGTATCGCATCACCGTTACCCTGATGAACATCATGACGCAGGAGGAGGCAGGTAAGCTGCCCGACTACGTAGCGGCCAGTGCGCCTGGGACCTCGCGTGACGATGAGCGCTTGTATGTATCACTGTTTGCGCCGACAGGCGGCAGCATTACCGATCTAACCGTCGAGGGGACTCAGTTTGGACTGTTCGCTGCCACTTGGCACGGAGTTCCCTGCTATTCAGGAACCGTTGACCTGCATGCTGGCGAGACGACGACGATCACGTATACGCTGACCACGTCGGCCGAGGCGGGGGACAAGCCGCTTACGCTGCGTCAGACTCCTACATGCCAGGCGGCTCGCGACAGCGCGTCGGCGTAGGGTTTTTCTGGTAGTGCAGATAATCGAGTACCATTTTGGGGCGGACAGGCAATCTGTTCGCCCCTATTTTGTAAGGAGAGCGCATGAAGTACTTTGGCACCGACGGCTTTCGCGGTGAGGCCAACGTTGGGCTGACGGTAGAGCACGCTTATAAGATTGGCCGTTTTGTGGGCTGGTATTACGGCGCCAACCGCGAGCGCAAGGCACGCGTGATCGTGGGCAAGGACACGCGTCGCTCGAGTTATATGTTTGAGGCGGCGCTGGTGAGCGGCCTGGTCGCGAGCGGTGCGGACGCCTATATGCTGCACGTGATCCCCACGCCGGGCGTAGCGCATCAGACTGTGGAAGGCTGCTTCGATTGCGGCATCATGATCAGCGCGAGCCACAACCCGTTTTGCGATAACGGCATTAAGCTCGTCAACAGCGACGGCTTTAAGATGGACGAGGACGTGCTGGAGCTCATCGAGGACTACATCGATGGCAAGAGCGAAGTTCCGCTGGCCACGGGCAACCACATCGGTGCCACGGTGGACTACATGCAGGGCCGCAACCGCTACATTGCTTCGCTCATTGCAAGTGCGAACTTTTCGCTGCAGGGCGTCAAGATCGGTATCGACTGCGCCAACGGCTCGGCTTCCTCGGTGGCCAAGCCGGTGTTTGACGCGCTCGGTGCCGACGTGCGCGTGATCAATGCCGCGCCCGATGGTTTTAACATCAACGTCGATTGCGGCTCCACGCATATGGAGCGCCTGCAGCGCCATGTGGTGGAGCAGGGCCTGGACGTGGGTTTTGCCTACGATGGCGATGCCGACCGCTGCCTGGCCGTGGATGAGCGCGGTCGCGTGGTAGACGGCGACCAGATCCTGTACGTGTGCGGCGTGTATCTGAACAAGCACGGTCGCCTTTCGGGCGGTACCGTGGTGCCGACGATTGCCAGCAACTTTGGCCTGGTCAAGTCGTTGGAGCTTGCCGGTCTGAGCGCCGTGACCAGCGGCGTGGGCGACCGTCACGTGTATGCCAAGATGCGCGAGGGCGGCTACAGCCTGGGCGGCGAGCAGACGGGCCATACGATCTTTGGCGATATCGAGCGCACGGGCGACGGCATTATGACCTCGCTGCGCGTGATGGAAGTGATTCGTGCCGAGCGTGAGACGCTCTCGCAGCTCACGGCTCCGTGCAAGCTGCTGCCGCAGGCGCAGGTGGCCGTGCACGTGGCGGACAAGGACGCCGCGCTCGAGAACATGGGCGTGCAGAACGCCATCGCCGAGGCCGAGGCTGCGCTGGCAGGCGAGGGCCGCGTGCTCGTGCGCAAGAGCGGAACCGAGTCGGTTATCCGCGTGCTGGCCGAGGCGCCCGACCAAGCATCCGCCGATGCCGCCATGAAGCGCATCGCCGCCGCGCTGGAAGCTCTGTAAGGTAGTCATTGGGGACGTTCTTAAACGACTAGGTGGAAAGGGGACGCTGCGGATTGGTTCCGCGGCGTCCCCTTTGCGTTGGCGTGTCGGTTATGCCTTACAGCTCGTACAGCGTGGTGAACTTGTCCTGCAGGTAGCTGCAGTAGTAGCGGGCGTCAAAGTCCATGCCGCACGCGCCCTTGATGAGCTCCGGTGCGTCCTTGGCACGGCCCCACTGCCAAATGTGCTCGCCCAGCCAGGCACGGACGGGCGCCAAATCGCCGCTCGCACAGGCACCGGTAAGGTCGACGCCGTCGCGGCACATGGCCGGCACAAACATAGCGTCGTAGGCGCTACCCAGCGCATACGTGGGGAAGTAGCCAAACGAGCCACCGCTCCAGTGCGTATCCTGCAGGCAGCCGTGCGTGTCGTCGGGAACGGGAATGCCCAGGTACTCATCCATAAAGCGATTCCAAAGCGCGGGGATGTCCTTGGCCGTGGCCTCGCCGGCAAACAGCATGCGCTCGATCTCGTAACGCACCATA
>CABUVB010000192.1 GCA_902494815.1 uncultured Collinsella sp.
CTGCTCGCACGGAGAGCACATTAAGTGCTCTCCGGCTCGTGCGGAACTCGCGATCGACCAAACCCCGCGCCCCGTCCCGGCGAGCCTCTGGCTAGTAACAACAATCAAAACGCAACAAGGGGCTCCCCCGTTCTTTAACGGGGGAGCCCCTTGCCACACATAACGAATCAAGGTGCCTATAGGTAGACCTTTTCGAGAAACGATAATGTGTCCTGAAGACGCGCTCTCTCTTTACGATCGGTCTGCCGATTTACATAAGAAGAAAAGTCCGCAAAGAAGTCTCCGGCATCAGCCCTCATTTGCTCTATTAGCTCCAAGCGAGCCGAAGGCGACAACAAACCCGCAAGTCGAACAATATCCGAGCGATGCTTTCGTCGATCTTTATCGTTGCAATGGCGCCCTTCTTCATAGCTCCTATTGATATCAATGTGCGCACGCATCTTGAGGGGAATGATATGGAGTGCATCGAGCAACGTAATGCCTTCTACGTTCGTTGCGTTGTCGCGAATAAATTCGTAGTAGCCATCGTCGAGAATAATTGCCGAGAGACTTGATACGGCCCCGTCAAAGGAAAGAGGTGCCACTTCGCTCGTTTCATCTTCGAGCACAAAATCAGGATGTCGGGCAAATAGCTCAATTTGATCGGGATAGTCTAGGGCCCGCTTTGATCCTTTGGGCAAGCAGAACCGATAGTAAGTGCACTTTCCATCGCCGACCTTTCCAATCTCGTATCCAGCTGCTTTGATAAACGCCCACAACGCAGTGGCAAATTCAACGCCTTCCCCATCAACAATTACGACGACATCCAAATCTTCGGTAGCCCTGAATGAATCACCTTCGCTGTCAAATAGAACGCTGCAGGCCCCTCCACCAATAAGGACGTAACCACCTTTGCAGCTGCTCATGGCGTCGGCAAATCGCTCTATCCCCCTCACTTTTGGCATATCGTCCTCCTGAGCTGTTCGACCGCATCGAACAGACGGTCATCTTTGTAATCCTCTTTTGCACAGGCAACGTATAAGGAGAACGGGTCGACACATTGCAAACCTGTCGTGTCAAAACTAACATCGGACGGCTCGTCCACGGGATACGACCAGACCTCAATCTCGATAGCAGCCGGTTCGTACCACTGGGCCTCCAACCATCTGTCACCCATGTGCTCTTTTAAGTCCTCTAGCTGATTCTTTTCGAGAGCAATGGTTGGGGCGGAACTGTCATGAGCAAGGTCGGACATATAGCTAAGGGCAGACACACCGGAAAGCAGCGCATCAACGGCACGTAGCTCTGTTCTCTCGATAACCTTCTTGAGCCGGATTCGCTCTAAAACCGGCGTACGAAGATAGTCCTCAAACCCATCCAGCAGCGTCTCGGTCGACAACCCGGCATCGCACAATATACGCTTTTTGCCGTCCCGCATAATCAACCCAGGAGCTATAGCGGCGATTTCCGAAAGATAGCCACTGACGCTTGCCGCGCTTTTGCCACACAGACGCGCCAGGTCGCCGGCGGAGCAGTCAACCCATCGTCCCGCGATGAGATTTAGAACGATTCGTTGAGATTGGGGCGAAAGCGGAGCAGCGGGAGAAGCACCCAACACCTCATCGGAAATAACGGCTCCGGTAAACGGCAGAAACGCATTTCGCTCATCTCGGATATATGCGATCCCCTCCGAAGAAAGTGCGCGCATAAAGCCTAAATCCATAGCATCCCAGCAAATTGCCACCGGACGAGCATCTATCTTGCGCACTGCATTGACGAGATTTCGCGCCGAAATGACACTAGGCGGTTCTTTTGGCTCCGCAACGACAAAACGGCCTTGCTCAGACATGCCGAGCCGTGCCAAGCGAAGCGAATACCGCTCGAGATACATGCGAGGAATCTGCATCTCAACTGGCTCCGAATCGATGGCGAGCTCTAAAGAGAAGAGTCTTTTAGGGAGACAATTTAGTAGCATGTCCACTCACCATTTTCATTTCAGTTACATTTTAGTATCTATCTGAAATTATACCGAATCGTATAAAACGCTCAATCCCTAAAGTCATAAGAAACAATCCAAAACGCAATAAAGGGGCTCCCCCGTCCATGTACGGGGGAGCCCCTACTCACATCTATTTATCTATCAGCCCACCCGGCTCTCCAGATCAAAAAGCGGACGAGCAGAGCGACGTTCACAGGCAACGTTATCTAAGGACCTGGGCGGGCGTATGGGGCAACATCGATCGCGAGTTCCGCACGCAAAGGAGGCCACTTAATGTGGCCTCCGTCTTGCGCAGGACTGCCCGAGCAGGCGATGTTGCCCCATACGCCCGTCCAGGTCCGCCGGGATCACGACAGCTTGACGATCGGAGCAAAGCCCTTCATAAGCTTTTTGGTCTGGCCGGTCTTTTCGAATTGAACCTCGATCATGTCTCCGGCGACCGAGATCACGGTACCCGTGCCAAAGGTCTTATGGCTCACGGTATCGCCCGCGGCAAAGTCCTGTGATGCACTGGCGCGATCGACCTTGCGCTCCACCGTCGGGGACACCTTAGACGACGGCTTTTTGGCTCGCGGCGCGCCCGAGCCAAAGGTCGAGGCAACACGGCCGGCGTCTAGCGAGACCCCACGATGGCGTTCGGTCCCGTAACTGCTGCCGCCAAAGAAGTCGTCAAAGCTCGATCCGCCACGCGAACCGGAACCGCCGGTCGAGCGCGTATGCGAACCGAACACCTTGCCGCCATACATATCCGAGCCCATGCCCGAGCCAAAGGTGCCGTGACGGTCGCCGCGCTTCTCCCAGCCCGTCCCCTCAAAACCGGCAGAACCGATACCGCTAAACTCGATGTCCTCAAACGGAATCTCGTTGAGAAAGCGCGAGCGCGGATTGGCAGAGGTCGAGCCGTAGGTGCGACGCGTGGCCGCATAGGTCAGGAACAGGCGCTTGCGGGCACGCGTGATGGCGACGTAGGCCAGGCGACGCTCCTCCTCGAGCTTGCCCGGGTCATCGCTGCCGCCAAAGTCGTGCACGTGCGGGAAGATGCCCTCCTCCATGCCGGCCACGAACACCGCCGGGAACTCCAGGCCCTTGGCGGAGTGGATGGTCATCATGGTGATGGCATGCGTCTCGCCTGCCAAAGAATCCAAGTCGGAGCGCAGGGCAAGCCACTCCATGAGCGCCGGCAGCGCCTTACAGGTGAGCGGACCGTAGGTGCGCTCGATCTCGTCGGCATGCACGGCACCCGCCGGCATCTCCGCCGGCGCGGCATACGCGTTGCCCGCGATGGCGGCGGCCAGGGCATCCTGCGGCGAGAGCGCCGGAGC
>CABUVB010000193.1 GCA_902494815.1 uncultured Collinsella sp.
AGGCCAGCTTTACGGCCGCAGTGGTCTTACCGGAGCCCTGAAGGCCCACGAGCATGATGACGTTGGGAATGCGGTTGCTAAAGACGAGCTTGCTCTCGGTAGAGCCGAGCATCTCGGTGAGCTCGTCGAGCACGATCTTGACGACGTTTTGCGCCGGCGACAGCGACTCTATGACCTCGGCGGTCATGCAGCGCTCCTTGGTCTTGGCGACGAACTCCTTAACGACCTTAAAGTTGACGTCGGCCTCGAGCAGCGCCATGCGAATGTCGCGCATGGCCGAGGTGATATCGGCCTCGGTCAGCTTGCCCTTGCCGCGCAGGCGGTCAAATGTGTCGTTGAGGCGATCGCTCAGAGAATCAAACACTAGTCACTCCTTAATTGGACTCGCCCACCAGGGCGCGGCAGAAATCTTTGGCATTGAACTTCTGCAGGTCATCGACCTGCTCGCCCACGCCTACGCGCAGGATTGGGAGCTTGAGCTTCTCGGCCACGGCCATGGCGATGCCGCCCTTAGCCGTGCCGTCGAGCTTTGTCATGATAATACCGTCCAGGCCAAGCGCCTCGTTAAACTCGAGCGCCTGGTTCAGACCGTTTTGGCCCGTCGCGGCGTCGATCACAAGCACGACCGAGACGGGCATGGGGCCGGCGGCCATATTGGCGGCGCGCTTACGGGTCACATTGACCACCTTGGCAAGCTCGCGCATGAGCTCGGGGCTCGTGTGCAGACGACCGGCGGTATCGATGAGCACCAGGTCGCTGCCGCGCTTGTCGGCCTCGTCGAGCACGTCGTAGCAAACACTTGCCGGGTCGGAGCCGCGGTCGCGCTTGATGACGGGGACGCCAGCGCGCTGGCCCCACACATCGAGCTGCTCGATAGCGGCAGCACGGAAGGTATCGGCCGAACCGATCACGACGTTCTTGCCGCGGGCGGCCATGGCGCTCGCGATCTTACCGACCGTCGTGGTCTTGCCGGCACCGTTAATGCCCACAAACAGCACGCAGCTCGGCGTATCGGAAAACGGATCGCGCTCGATGGGCACAAAGTGCTGCTCAAGCTGCTCGGCCAGGGCGCGGCGGAGTTGCGGGGCGGTCTTGAGGTTCTTCTTAGCCGCGGCATCGCGCAGGTCATCGGAGACCTTTATGGCGACCTCGGCGCCCATGTCACCCATGACGAGGGTGTCCTCCAGGTCCTCCCAAAAATCCTCGTCGACCTCACCGCCAAAGTAGAAGACCTCGTTGAGGGCCTCGCGGCTTCGCTCAAGTCCGCGCGAGAGAGCATCGAAGAATCCCATTATGCATTCACGACCTTTCCGGTTTCGCGATCGAGTTTTTGCGAGACGACGCGACTGACGCCGTCGGCTTGCATCGAGACGCCATAGAGGACGTCAGCGTCCTCCATAGTACGGCGCTGATGCGAAATGACCAAGAGCTGTGTATCGGAACGCAGCACATCGAGGGCTCCGATGAGCTTGGACAGGTTGGCGTCATCAAGCGCCGCCTCGACCTCGTCCAGCACATAGAACGGCACCGTGCGCGTGCGGTACACGGCAAAGAGCAGGGCGAGCGCCGTCAGACTCTTCTCGCCACCCGACATGAGCATCATCTTGGTGATGCGCTTGCCGCGCGGCTGCGCCACGACCTCGATACCCGTCTCGGCCGGATGCTCGGGATCGGTCATCTCCAGATGAGCCTGGCCGCCCGGGAAGAGCATAGCGAAGATCTCGCGGAAGTTCGCGTCGACCTTCTCGAAGGTTACCAGGAAGGCCTTCCGCATCTTGCGATCAATGGCCACCGTGATCTTGGTGAGCGCCTTGCGCGCGCTCTCCAGATCGGCCAGCTGCTCCTCGATGTAGTCGGCGCGGCGCTTGAGCTGCGCGTACTCCTCCATGGCAACTTGGTTAACGGGACCAAGGTTGTTGATCTGGCGCACAAGCTGGTTGAGCTCGCGCTCGGCGGCGTCGCGGTCGGTGGGAGCCGGAAGCATGAGCGCTTCCTCGAGCACCGTGGTGCCATCGGCGGTAATGGCCTTAATGGCAGCCTCTACCTGCACCTCGAGCTTGCCACGCGCGACCTTGAACTCGTTTTGCGTGGCAGAGGCGGTATCGACCCGCTCCTTAGCGCGGGCAACCTCCGCCTTGGCATCCTCGATGGTTTTCTTAAGCGAAGCCGAGTCCGCCTCCTCCAGAGAGGCCTGGTCACGCAAGCGCGCTGCCCAATCCGATGCGCGCTCCAGCAGGGCCGAATAGCGCTCGTGCATGGGATCGACGCGCAGGCGCAGCAGCTCGAGCGAGCGCGAGGCCTGGCGTGTTCCGCGGATACGACGGTCGATGCCCTCAAGACGATGCTCCAGGTCGGGCACGCGACCCTTCAGCGAACGCAGGCGCTCGCTCGTCTGGGCTAGGCGAACCTTGGCGTCGGCGAGCTTGCCGGCAGCCTCGGAATCGTCACGGCGAACGCGGTCGAGTTCGTAGTTGGCCTCGGCAATCTGCAAGCCCAGATCGCTTGCCTGCGCGCGGGCCTCGTCACGCGAACGGGTGAGCTCATCAACCCGCGGGCGCGCAGCGCGAACGGCTTCGGAGGCCTGCTCGCGACGCTTGGAGATGCGCACGCGCTCGACCTCAGCATTGTTGGCGCTTTGCTCCAAGCGGCCGATCTCGGAGAGCAGCGAGCGGCGCTCGCCCTCAAGACGGGCGATCTCGCCGGCGGCATCGTCCTCGGCGGCACGGGCCTCCTCGACGGCAGCGTTGGCCTCAACGACTTGGTCCGAAGCATGCTCAAAGATGGCGGCCAAATCGGGCTCAAGCCCCTCCAGCTCGCGAATGCGACGCTTACGCTCCAGAGCACCCGACGCCTCGCCGGCATCGAGGCCCACACGCACCAGGCCGCCGCAGGCGACGCGGGCGCCATCGGGGGTCACGTAAGTCACGCCGTCAACGACCGGCGCCGAAAGCGCGGCAGAAAGATCGTCCACTACGTAATAGCCGCCGAGCAGCGCCTCGACGACGGGTCCGTAGCCTGCGCGCACGGACAGACGATCAACCAGGCGGGTACCGGCAGCGCCCTCAGCGGCGGTAGAGCCGCTCACGCCGCGCGCCACCAGCAGTGCCTCGCCCGAGGCCTTCTTTTGGTCCAGAGCCGCACGACCGGCACGCTCAAGCGTGGCGGCGTCATCAAACAGCAGCGCATCGATATCGCCGGCGAGCAATTGCTCAACCAGGCCCTCAAGCTCGCGCGGGGCCTCCAGCACGTCGCCCAGACG
>CABUVB010000194.1 GCA_902494815.1 uncultured Collinsella sp.
CCAAGCAGGAACTATTCCACCGCAACTTATTTTGGGGGAGAGGATACAAGCTGGGCATACAATGGATGTCGTTGTGTTGAGCTTACCGGGAGGCTGTTATGTGGGCATACGAGACGACGTTCTATCAGATCTATCCGCTGGGCTTTTGCGGGGCTCCGCGCGAAAACGCCGCGCCCGTTGCCGAGGATGAGCTCGCCCAGGCTGCCAACGCCGCGCCCAACCCCGATGCTCCTATCATGAAGGTCGCCCAATGGGCCGACTACATGCAGGAACTCGGCGTTGGCGCTGTGCTTATCAACCCACCGCTCGAATCTGATAGCCACGGCTACGATACACGCAGCCTGCGCCATATCGACCGTCGCCTGGGTGGGGACGCCGACTTTGCCGCCGTATGCGACACGCTGCATGCCCATGGCATCCGCGTGGTGCTCGATGCCGTCTTCAACCACGTCGGCCGCGGTTTTTGGGCCTTCCGCGATGTGCAGGAGCGCAAGTGGGACTCGCCGTACAAGGACTGGTTCCACATTAGCTTTGACGGCGATTCCTGCTATGGCGATGGCTTTTGGTACGAGGGCTGGGAAGGCCATTTTGAGCTTGTGAAGCTCAACCTGCAAAATCCCGCTGTGGTCGATTACCTGCTCGAGTCCGTGCGCCGCTGGGCCGAGGTCTTTGGCGTCGACGGCCTGCGCCTGGACGTTGCCTATATGCTCGACCGCGACTTTATGCGCCGCCTGCACGTCTTTACCCGTGAGCTCAAGCCCGACTTTGTGCTGATCGGCGAGACGCTCCACGGCGACTACAACCAAATCGTCAACGACGAGATGCTCGACTCCTGCACCAACTACGAGTGCTACAAGGGCCTGTACTCCAGCTTTAACTCGGTCAACATGTTCGAGATCGCCCATTCGCTGCACCGCCAGTTTGGCGGCGATCCGTGGTGCATCTACCGCGGCAAACATCTGCTGTCGTTTGTCGACAACCACGATGTGCCGCGCCTGGCAAGTATCCTCACCGACAAGTCGTGTCTGCGTCCCGCCTACGGCATGCTCTTTGGCATGCCGGGCATCCCGTGCGTCTACTATGGCAGCGAGTGGGGAATTGCCGGCGAAAAGGGTGGCCCCGATGGCGATTGGGCGCTGCGACCTGCGCTCAATGAGCCTGCGCCCAACGAGCTGACGGCGTTCATCACGCAGCTTGCGCACCTTCGCTCGGCCGACGACGCGGCTGCCCGTGCTCTCAACTACGGTGCCTATCGCAACGTGGTGATCCAGAACAAGCAGCTGCTGTTCGAGCGCGCCTGTGACGGCGCGACGGTACTCGTGGCGGTGAATGCCGTGGGTGAGCCTTACACCTTTGGCGCCGGCGAGCTCAACGGGTCCTTCGTCGACCTGCTTGCCGACGATGCGCCCACGGTCGAGCTGACGGGTACCCTTGAGCTTGCACCCTACGAGGTGCGCTATCTGTTGAGAGCCTAGCCCATGGCCGTATCTGACGAGGGCTATCAACATATTGAGCATGGGTTTGAGCCCGTGTTTGACGAGCACTCGCGCGTTTTGGTGCTCGGGTCGTTTCCCTCGGTGCTTTCGCGCGCCAATGCCTTTTATTACGGCAACCCTCAGAATCGCTTTTGGCGTGTGATGGCCACGTGCCTCGGTATGCCTGTGCCGCCCAACGAGGGCGATCCTTTGGCAAGCGGTGAGCCCGCGACGCTCGATGCCTCCATTGCCGCCAAGCGGGCCATGCTGCTGAACGGCGGCGTAGCCCTGTGGGATGCAATCGGGAGCTGCGACATTAAGGGCTCGAGCGACGCGAGCATCCGCAACGTTGTGCCGGCACATATCGAGCGCATTACCGATGCCGCGCCGATCGAGGTCGTTGTCTGTAACGGCGGTACGGCAGGGCGACTCTACAAACGCTACTTGCAAGATCGGACGGGGCTGCCTGCCATTGTCCTGCCCTCGACAAGTCCCGCCAATGCCGCCTGGTGCCTGGAGCGTCTTGTTGAGCGTTGGCACGAAGCCGTTGACTGGGCTGTTATTTAATTTAGATTTTTGTTTGAGCGTGGGCGCCCAGACGTTTCAGAGCGCCTCGCCAGATCGGCGCGGGCACGGCTGGCTCGGCGCAAACCATGCCGTCGGCGTCGACGTTGGCGGCATTGCCGCCGCCAAGTCGCTGTGCATGCTCGACGGAGCAGCCCATGCGCACAGCGCCCACAAGCTTATCCATCGCTTCCGAAAATGGTCGGCGCAAGAGGCCCATGCGTGGGGAATGGCGAAGCGCTGCGATGCCGCTGCCGGCGCAGATGGCAACGCCGCCACACCACAATTGGTCATGGCGCTCACATGCCTTGCACAGGCGAACGGCGGTCCCACGCGCCCGCTCTGTGCCCTCTTGTGCGGCTCGAATCGCGGCATAGACGCGCGTTCCCGTACCGCCAAAGCGCTCAAGCGCCCGCTCGATGGCTGTCAACGTCTCATCGTCAGCCACATCTTCAATGGCCAGCACGATGCCATCGGCAACGCTGCCGGCGTCATTTGCCTTCAAGTCGACCGGGCGGGGGAGTGCGGTGCCGGAAAGTTGAGCATAGGCGGCGATGGCATCCTGCAGGTCCCAGAGCAAAAAATCAAGATCGGCGCTATTGGGAATACTGATATACGCAATGGTGTGCAGTGTTTTTGGTACGTCGCCGCGCGCGGTCGTCTCCATGCCATCTCCTTTCCGGCTCGTTTCCGTTTAGGTTACACCGTCTGGTGGCGCCCCGCCGCGCTATCCTAGTGCAACCCTTACGAAAGGAACGCCATGCGTCTGCCCATGAATACCTCGCTTGCCATGCTCAAGCCCTCCGGTATCCGCCGGATTAACGCGCTCGCCGCCCGGCATCCGGGGTGCATCGCGCTCGCGCTCGGCGAGCCCGATTTTCCCACGCCCGATGTGGTTAGCGCCGAGGTGACCGCCGCACTGGACCGCGGTGACACGCACTATCCGCCCAACAACGGTCGCCCCGCCCTGCGTGAGGCGTTATCTGCCTACATGGGGGACGCGGGCCTTACGTTTTCGGCCGACGAGGTCATCCTAACCGACGGCGCGACCGAGGCCCTGTCGGCAGCATTCATGGCTATGCTCAACCCCGGCGACGAGGTCATCATCCCCACGCCGGCCTTTGGCCTGTACGAGAGCATTGTCGTGGCCAATCACGCCAAAGCGGGCTTTTTGGATACGGAG
>CABUVB010000195.1 GCA_902494815.1 uncultured Collinsella sp.
GCCGAGCCGCGCAACGTCTGGCGCAGCCAGGCTCAGCTGCTCTACACCAACTGGCTCAACTACTACGTCTACCAGACCACGCCCTACGACCTGGCCCGCGCCGGCGAGGAGCACTAGGCCGCCGGGAGGTGCACCAGCCGTTAGGCGCTGATGATGTGGGGTAGCGGCAGGTCGTGGGCGTCGGTGGGAACGTGGTCGACACGCTGCTCGTCAAAGGCGATGCCGATAATTTGGCATGCGGGCGAGAGCATAGGCAGGTAGCGATCGTAACAACCGCCGCCGTAGCCCAGGCGCGCGCCGGTTTGGTCGAAGGCCACGAGCGGTACGACGATCATGTCGAGAGCTTTGGCAGGCACGATGGGGAAGCGGTCGCTGTCGATGTCCGTGGCCGCGAAGGCCCGCGTGGGGTGGGCGATAAACGGAGCCGCGGACGCATCGTCGGCGGCAACTGCCCGCATGCACATGCGCTGGCCACAAGCTGCGGCATCAATTGCCGAGAGCATGCACGGATAGGCTACGCGCCGGCCGCGCACGGCGGCCGCAGCGGCAAACGCGGCAGGGTCTGCCTCGGAACCCATCGCGGCGTAGACGGCAACGGTGCGCGGCGCCGCGGCATCCGAGCGGCCCAGCAGCTCAACCAGCCGCGCACAGATATCAGCAGACTTCGCCGCCTGCAAGTCCAAATCAAGAGCATCGCGCCGAGCAATCACCGCCCGCCGCAACTCAGCCTTGTCCATCCCGGCCCTCTCTCCCAAACCTACCAAAAAGGGACAGGTTTATTTTGGCAGGCTTTATCTGGGCAAACGCGATAAAGACGGCAAAACCACCACGAAGGTGCTGTCTCCTTTGTGGTGGTTTTGATTGCCGTGCCTTAGCCCAGCAGGTCGACTACGTTGAAGCCGGCGTTGCTCTTGGCGATGACGTCGCGTCCGCCAAAGACGCAGGTGGGCGACTCGGCTGCGATGCGCGTCACGTCGGCGCCGAGCGAGCGAAGCTCACCGGGCGTGGCGGCGAGCATCTGGGCGCGGCGCTCCTCGCGTGCGTGCGGATCGAGCCCGGCCAGGTAGGTCGTGTTGCGGCGCTTGGTGAGCGCGTACGGCTTCACCGGCGCGTCCATGCCGCTCACGCAGCTCACGATAAAGCCCTCAAAGGCGGCCTCGTCGGGCTCAAAGCTGCCGAGCCATTCGCCTGCGCGCGCCACGCGCTCAATCGAGGGGTCGATTGCCGGGTCGCGGTAGGTGTAGAACGCCGTCTGACGCTCACCGGCCGCGCGGAATCCGCAGCCGTACGCACCGCCCTTAACGCGGATCTCGTTCCACAGATAGTCGTAGGAGAGCGCGTTGGCGGCAACCGCCCAGGCGCCCGTCACGTCAATGCCCAGGCGACGCGGGTCGCACGCGCTTGCCGCAAAGCAGATGTCGCTGGGGATGACAAAGGCCTCGTGGCGGTCGCACGGCGACGGCACCACGAGCGCGTTGCGGCCGGCATCGGCGCCGCCGCCAGCGCCCAGTCCCAGGTCGCCCGCGGCGGCCCAGTATGCGTTAAAGTCCTCATCGCTGCCGGTAAAGCTTGCCAGGCAGCCGTCGGCCACAAAGATGCGCTCCGCCAGCTCGGCAAGCTTGGCACGCAGGTCGTCCAGTCGCTCGTCAAAGTGCTCGAGCAGATCGCGCAGGAACAGGTAGAAATCCACGCCCGAAAGCTGTTCGCGCACCACGGCCGAAGGCGAGCTGTAGCTCATCGCGCGGCCGAGCGCCGCCGAGTGGCCGTTGTTGATAAAGCCCTGCTCAAGCCCAATGCGAATCTGCGTGAGCACATCGCGCACGCGGTCGGCGTCGGCATCGAGCAAAAGCGTGCTCGACCACACCTCGCGCGGCAGGCTCGCCAGCGCATCGATCTTTTCGGACAGGGCGCCGGCGCTCACCAGCAGGTAGGGGCGCACGCCGTCCACGTCGGGCTGCGTCATGACCTCGGTCGTAAAGCCCAAAAAGCCCAGCTTGCCGGCGAGCAAGTTGTCGAGTTCCTCGGCCGAGTGCTCGCTCGTGGGCAGCTGTTTGAGCAGGCGGCAGAGCAGCGTCACATAGGGCAGGTCTTCAAACGCGACGCAGCTCAGGTCGAAATACTGCATGGCGTAGGCCAGGCGGTTGGTGGGGATGCCGTGGCGCAGGCAGGGGATGGGCGTAGTCGTGTCTACGACCAGCGGCGGCTCGGGGCGCGCCTCGCCAATGTCGGACACGCGCAGGCGCGGCAGCGTGGCCTTGGCCTCGGGCGTGTCTTCGGCCTCCTGCGCGGCACGCAGCGCGGCCGTGCGCTCGACCACGTCGGCCAGCTCGGCATCGGTCATGGCATCGCGCTTGGCTGCCAGCTCGGCGGCCTCGGCACCCTCCGAACCCTCGGTGGCGTCCACCGGCACCAGCTCGACCAGTGCCATGTGATCGTTCTGCAGCACCAGCTCGCGCAGCAGATCCTCAAAATAGCTGCCGTCCAGCTCGCTACGCAGCTCCTCGTACACTGGGCCGTACTTGAGCGCCAGCGTCGCGGCGTCGTCATCGTAGAGCCACGTGCTCAGCGCGTCGCACGCAATGGCCACGCCGTCGGCGATACCGTAGTCGCGCTGGCGCAGGTCGTATTCGTTGCTGCTGATGATGGCTTCCAGGCGCTCGCGCGGAACGCCATGCTCGCATAGGTCGCGGCAGGCGTCCTGGAACACGCGGCGCAGCTCGCCCGCCACGCCGGGCTGCGCGTTTTGCAGCATGATGAGCTCGTAGGGCTGCAGGCTCTCGGCCGCCGTGTAGCTCACCACGTTGCCGCCCAGGCCGGCGGACAGAATGGCCTTCTTAACCGGCGCTTCGTTGGAGCCCAGCAGTGCTTCAAACAGGATATCCGCCGCGATCGTGCGTTTGCGGTCGAGCGCGTTGCCCAGCACCAGGCCCAGGCCCACCAGGGCGTTCTCGGGTGTGGTGGCCATCTCGACGCGCTTGTACTCGCAGGTCACGGGCGCCTGCACGCCCAGCGGATTGGGCGCCATCGTGGACGGGTCCTCGCCGGCGGCGACGGCAGCGTCCATGCGGCGGCTCGCGGCGCTCGGCTGCGACAGATAGCGCTCGTCCAAAAATGCCAGCGCGCGGTCCGCGTCCAGGTCGCCGTAGAGCGTGATGTAGGAGTTGGAAGGATTGTAGTGGCGC
>CABUVB010000196.1 GCA_902494815.1 uncultured Collinsella sp.
GCCGACGTTACCCCGCCCACGATCCTTGGTCATGAGTTTGCGGGCGTTGTCGAGGCCGTGGGCAGCGACGTCGCTGGCTTTAAACCGGGCGATCGCGTGTGCATCGACCCAAACCATCCCTGCGGCTGCTGCGAACCCTGCCGCGACGGAATCAACCACTACTGCGAGCATATGACCGGTTACGGCACCACCGTTAACGGCGGCTTTGCCGAGTACTGCTCCGTCGATATGCAGCAAGTCTACAAGTTGGGCGATCACACCAGCTTTGAGCAGGGTGCTATGACCGAGCCCGTCGCCTGCTGCCTGCACGGCATCGATATGTGCAACATCAAGCCCGGCAGCACAGTTGTCGTTATCGGCGGTGGCATGATCGGTCTACTCATGATGCAGCTTGCTAAAAACGCCGGCGCCACCAAGGTTGTCTTGCTCGAGCCTGTCGAAGGCAAGCGCGAGGTTGCGCTCAAACTCGGCGCCGACCTGGCAATTGATTCCATCCACGAGGACGTCCCGGCCCGCCTGAAGCAGGAGGGCGTCGGCAACGTCGATGTCGTTATCGAGTGTGTTGGCAAACCCGTCACCATCGAGCAGGCCATCCAGATCGCCGGCCACAAGGCTACGGTCATGATGTTCGGCCTCACCAAGCCCGATGAGACAATCACCGTCAAGCCCTTCGAGGTCTTCCAGAAGGAGCTTGTGCTTACTTCGTCCTACATTAACCCTTATACGCAGCGTCGCGCGCTCGAGCTCATCGACTCTGGCAGGCTCGACGTATCCTCGATGGTCGCCAAGGTGGCTTCCCTCGACGAACTCGGCGCCATCCTGTCAGACCCGGCTCTGCGTGCCATGGGTAAATATATAATCGACCCCAGCAAGTAAATCAATCGACACCTGCGCGAGCGGTCCTCATCCACCGCTCGCGCACTCAGCTCTAGGAGACCGTCATGGCGCGAGCCATCTTCCAAACCATTTATGACAACGTGAAGCAGTCGATTGACGACGGCACATACGCCTATCTAAGCTATCTGCCTTCGGAGACTGAACTCACGCAACTGTTTGGCTGTTCGCGCATGACGGTCCGTCGCGCCATCTCGATGCTTGCGGCAGATGGATACGTGCTCCCCCAGCAAGGCAAAGGCATGCGCGTCATTCGCAACATCAGTGACGAGACGAATCGTGGTGGCGGCGGACTCGAGACCTTTAAGGAAATCGCAGCTAGCCGAGGCTTTGAGCTCAAAACGGTCACCACTGTCTTTGAGCTCCTCGTCTGTAACAAGGCGCTCTCCAAGATTACCGGGTTTCCCGAAGGCTGTGAACTCACGCGTGCCAAACGCATCCGTTATGCCGACGGACGGGCCGTGTGCTCCGACGACTCCTATTACCTAAGCTCACAGGTACCGGGGCTGACACCCGAGATTGTCAACGACTCGATCTATCGTTACCTCGAAGAAGGCCTTGGAATTAAGATTGCCACGGGCAAACGCGATGTAACGATTGAGCATCCCACGCCCGAGGATACACGCGTACTCGATCTCGACGACTTTAACGCACTCGCCGTTGTACGCGGGCAGACCTACAACGCCGACGGCATCCTTATGGAATACACCGAGACAAAGCAGGTTCCCAGCTTCTTTTTACTCCACGAAACGGTCACCCGCCGCAATAACGGCAGCGAGACCCATCAGAGCAGTATGAGCTAACCATCTATTAGTTGCGGTGGAATAGTTCCTAGAATGGCCAGCTTAAGGGCAAGACGGGAACTATTCCACCGCAACTTTTTTGGCCGGCGGGGCAGTACCTGTCCCACCGGCCATCATGTACGCTCTTTTAGCTAGTCCGCGAGCTTTTCCACCTGGTCGAGCATCTTGTCAAGCTTGGCCTTTGCCTCGGCCTTGACCTTCTCAGCTTCTTCGTGAGCCTTCGCCTTCTGGGCGGCCTTTTCCTCGGCCTCGGGATCGACGACGACCAGGTTGGATGCATCATGCTCAACCAACTTAAGCGCATGCTCGGGGCACACCTTGACGCAGGCTCCGCAACCTAGGCAATACGTGGACTCCAGTGCAAAGCGACCGCTTCCCACCAAATCGCAGGCAAACGTGGGGCACACGTTGACGCACTCGCCGCACGACGTGCACTTGTCAAAATCGCACTCCGGCGTGCTCACCTGCATGTTCTGGGCAAGCTCGGGGTGGTTCTGCAGCGTCGAGAGCACCAGCTGCCGCCCGTGCGTGAGCGAACGGCGACGCTTAGTCGTCGTGGTGCCGCACATGGTGTTGAGCGTACGCTCGAGCTGCGTGATCTGGTGACGGTGGGCCTTCAACTTCTGCGTCACCGAGGCCAGTGCCGCCGTCGCCGGGTTGAGCTTAGTCACGGTTAGACCCGTGGTGCGGGCAATCTTTTCCATGTACTCCTTACGCTCGTACTCGCGGCGCTTATGGCATTTGAGGCTCTTGGGGTCGACCTCCAGGCCCATGCCCGTACCAGCCCACTCCTCGGCAGTGGCAATGGCCTCGCCCAGAATATCCTCGCCACCGGTGTTGCGGCACTTATCGCACACGCCCAACGGCAGGTAGACGCTCACGTTGGGATAATCGGCCAGTACCGAGAACCAGGTCTCGGCCGTAATATCGCCCACGCAGGCAACGACGACCTCGTTTTCGCGCGGCATGCGCTTGAGGGCGCGCGTGCAGGTGACGTAAGCGGTCTCATGGCTCGTAGCAGCAGAGACAATGTCGTCATACAGGTTTTTGGGCGCCAGGCGCGGCGAGATGATCGCCTCGGTCGGACAGGCAGCGGCGCACAGGCCGCACTTGCGACAGGAGTCGAGGATCTCGATGGAGTCTTCCTCGACCTCGATAGCGTTGACCGGGCACACGTCCATGCACGCGGTGCAACCGCTCTTTTCGTTTTTGCAGGTCAGGCACGGAATGGTGTTGCCGCGCGGACGCTCCTTGTAGTCGGCAGGATTCCACTGCGGTGCCGACGGATCGAGCGCATCGGTCACGCCGCCAAGCGGGTTTTTAAGAAAGTCGAAACCCTTGCTGATCTCGATAATGTCATCAAACAGATCGTGTTCCTGCGCCATGCGCGGCCCCTCCCTGAGCAGTGCAAA
>CABUVB010000197.1 GCA_902494815.1 uncultured Collinsella sp.
AGCGCGAGCTTGGGCTCGCCGCCCACCTTGGCCTCGTCGCAGAAGCTCGAGATGGTGTAGGCGATGGGGATAGGCTCGCAAATACCCGATGCCTCGATGATGATGTAATCGAAGTTGCCCGAATCGGCGATGCCCTGCAGCTGGTTGGCCAGGTCATCCGAAAGCGTGCAGCAGATGCAGCCGTTGGTAAGCGGGATGAGGTCATCGGTCTCGGAAAGGCCGCCGTCGGCGATAAGGCTGGCGTCGACGTTGATCTCGCCGATATCGTTGACGATCACGGCGGCGCGGATGCCGCCATCGTTAGCGAGGATGTGGTTGAGCAGCGTGGTCTTGCCGGCACCGAGGTATCCGGTAAGCATGATGATCTTCACGGGTTTGTTGGGCATGTGCCCTCCTTTGTTAGACATGGCTTACAGTTAAATCTTATGCCAAACGCCTGCTCTTATACCCACGCGCCGGCAAATAACACAGGCTACTCCCAGGCTCCCCACACATCGGGGCAATAACCGACGGTGGCCTTTTTGCCGTTGCGCACGATGGGCTCGGCTAGAACCTGCTGGTTCTCGAGCAGCTTGTCGAAGCGCTGGCTAGGGGTGAGGTGCTGGATGAGCGCGAGCGTCTCCTCGTCCTTAGCCTTGGGGTTGAGCAGCTTGTCGATGCCGCCGACCGCCTGCATCACGCTCGTGAGCTCGCCCTTGCTCATCTCCTTTTCCTTAAGGTCGATAAACTGCACCTTAATGCGGCGCTCCTTAAAATAACGCTGAGCCTTCTTGGTATCGAAAGACTTTTTGGTGCCAAAAATTTGCACGTTCATGTATTTGTTCCGCCGTTCTACCTGATGAAGTTGGTGCGCTCGCGATCGGCTTCGGGGGCTTCGATGCCGGCGGCCTGTCCTGCCTCGATACAATGCAGGAGCCAGGCCATGTTCTTGCCGATGTTGCGCATGGTGGCTAGGCCCTCAGCGTCCTGGGCGGCCTCGCCCGGCATGGCGCCAAACACGTTGTTCCAGTACGTTGAGGCAACCACGGGCATCTGGTTGATGGTGAAGTACTTGTTGAGCACGTCGAAGGTCGTCGACGTACCGCCGCGACGGGCGACGGCGACGGCAGCGCCCGGCTTGTGCGCAAAGGCCTTGCTGCCGGCATAGAAGGCGCGATCGAGGGCCGAAAGGATGCGGCCGCTGGGGTGCGCATAGTAGACGGGCGAGCCAAAAACAAAGCCGTCTGCCTGCTCGGCGGCAGCGATGAGCTCGTTCACCACGTCGTCGTCAAAGGTGCAGCGACCGCCAAGCTTGCCGCACTGGCCGCAACCGATGCAATCGCGAATGGGCTTGGTGCCCAGCTGAAACACCTCGGTATCAATGCCTTCGGCATTGAGTTGCTCGGCGACTTCGGCGAGTGCGCGGGCGGTGTTGCCGTTTGCCTTGGGGCTGCCATTGACCAAAAGAACCTTCATCACAAACTCCCTCTGCTGTCGGTGACTTCTGCAGAGGATTATCGCACGATGGGGGAGGCGGTGTGGGCGCGGTGCTAATCCAGTTTGGTACCTGGCACCTGCACGGCTTTCCCGAGCAACGCTTTGAGCTCGTTCAAAATCGAAACGGGCTGACGGTCGACGCCGTCCAGATGGAGCGTGGCCACGCGAATGGGCGGCTGATATTCAAATGGGCCAAAGAGCACGGGCGAACCCAGGAACCGCTCGATTTCCTCTGCAATCGCATCGGTTTCTTCGGGATCAAAGTCGTCGAAAAGAGCCACGAACATTGGTCCCGTCGAGCGGAACAGGCGACCCTTGCCGCGCGAGCAATCCATGAGACAGGCGGCGCTTTCGGCGAGCACACGGTCGCCCGCATCGAATCCAAAGCGGGCATTGATCTCGGCGATATCGTCAACCATAATGGCAATAAAGCCTGCCTCGCGCGCCACGCGACGCATTTCGCCAATGGCGTTGACCAGGGCGTGAATATCGCCCAGGCCGGTTACGGAATCGGTCGTATCTGCCAAGCTTCGGTTGATGATAATGCCCACATACATGCTGGGCTCGGTATCGGTGCCGTCCAAGCGGTAGCCCGTGCAGTCGCAAAGCGCGTATTTTCCGGTGGCATCCATTACGCGATACTGCATGTAGTGGAAGTGCCACGTGCCGTTTATCACCATGTCGAGCTCGGCTCGTACGTTGTCGCGGTCCTCGGGATGAACGCGGGCAAGCCACATATCGACCGAGTTAAAAGGGTGCTGGGAGGGCAGGTCAAAATCGCGCACGGCGTTGACCGACCATTGCGATTCGCCCGTATCGAGATTGAGGATAAACGGATAGCGCGTCTCGGAGCTCATAGAGATCGCTTGGAATACGCGGTCGTTGCAGGGAAGCTGATCGACGATTGGGCGTTGCGGCGCGTCATTGTCTTTCGGCTGCTGCACACGATGCATAAGCTTATAGCGATACATCTTGCGATCGGCATCCATCGTCATCTGGCGACGCGTGTCGCCAGCAAGTGGATCGACGCGCGAGCAGCCAAAGCTAAAGCTGCCGATCATGGGCGCCTTGCCACCTGAGCTCGCCTCGACCAGCCCGGCGCGTATCTGCTCCAAGCGCTGCTCGAGTTCAATCTCGTTTGCGGAGAGCGAGATGAGCACAAACTCGTCTCCACCGATACGGAACAGCATCTCATCGTGCTCCATGGTTTCGGAGAGCGTGCGGCAGATGCTCAGAATATAGCGATTGCCTTCGGCGTGGCCAAACCTATCATTGCAATGTTTGAGATGGTCGATGTCAATATAGGCGCAGGTGAAGGGGTCGCCTTTGTGCCAGAGTTGCTCGACGTGACGGTCGAATCCGTTGCGGTTGCCCAAGTTGGTGAGCGGGTCGATATAGGCGTTGCTCTCAAGCAGCCGGCGCTCTTGTTGCAGGATGGCATGCGTCTTTTGCAGCTGCTCACCAACGGCGCGTAGCCCAGTGGGCAGCGCGGCAACATCGAGTTCGGCGGTCGAGACGCCATTCGCAAGTCGCTGAAGATAGGCAATAATCGATTGCTCGCCCAGGCGATAGGACTCGTTCATGATGGATAACCTCCTTGGGCGGAACAACGGTTTGTATCATATC
>CABUVB010000198.1 GCA_902494815.1 uncultured Collinsella sp.
ATGGCCAACCGCGTGCAGAAGTTCATCGACTGCCGCTCCAAGGACAAGAACCGTCGCGAGATCTACATCGTAGAGGGCGACTCGGCAGCAGGCGCCATTCGCACCTCGCGCGATGCCGAGTTCCAGGGCGTTATGCCCGTCCGCGGTAAGATCCTCAACTGCTTGAAGGAGGATTATCCGCGCATCTTTAAGTCCGACATCATCATGGACCTTATGCGCGTGCTGGGCTGCGGTGTGGAGATCAGGGACAAGCGCATCAAGAACCTGGGCGCCTTTGACCTGGACAACCTCAACTGGAACAAGGTCATCATCTGTACGGACGCCGACGTCGACGGTTATCACATCCGCACGCTCGTGCTCACCATGCTCTATCGCCTGGTGCCCACACTTATCGACGAGGGCTACGTGTATATCGCCGAGTCGCCGCTCTACGAGATCAACTGCAAAGAAAAGACCTACTTTGCCTACACCGAGCTCGAGAAGAACGGCATCCTTAAGGAGATCGGCGACCAGAAGTGTTCCATCAACCGCTCCAAGGGTCTTGGTGAGAACGATCCGGACATGATGTGGCTCACCACCATGAACCCCGAGACGCGTCGCCTGATCAAGGTGGAGCCCGAGGACGTCACTAAGATGGAGACCATGTTCAACCTGTTGCTGGGCAACGACGAGGCAGGCCGCAAGCGCCATATCTCCGAGCACGGCAAAGAATACCTGGACCAGCTGGACCTGCAGTAGCAGCAAATCGATAACGACGGCCTATAAGAAGTTCAAGAGGATATCGTGGCAAAGAAGAAGACGAAGAACCAGCCAAAGAAAAAGCAGGTTAACGCCGAGAACGTCATCGGCCTGCACTCCGAGGTCACCGATCAGCCGATCACGCAGACGCTCGAGGTCAACTACATGCCCTACGCCATGAGCGTCAACGTCTCGCGTGCGTTCCCCGAGATCGACGGCTTTAAGCCCTCGCACCGCAAGCTGCTCTACACCATGTACAAGATGGGTCTGCTCAAGGGCGAGCGCCAGAAGAGCGCCAACATTGTGGGCCAGACCATGAAGCTCAACCCGCACGGCGATGCCGCGATCTACGAGACGATGGTGCGTCTGGCAACCGGCAACGAAGCGCTGCTTGCGCCCTTCGTGGAGTCGAAGGGCAACTTTGGCAAGTACTATTCGGGCGACCTGAGCTACGCCGCATCGCGTTATACCGAGGCCAAGCTCTCCCCCATCAGTGCCGAGATCTTCAAGGACATCGACAAGGACCCGGTCGACTTCGTCGACAGCTACGACGGTGCCATGAAGGAGCCGCGCCTGCTGCCCACCACGTTCCCCAATATCCTCGTCTCGGCCAACAAGGGCATCGGCGTCGCCATGGCGTCCGACATCTGCGGCTTCAACCTCAACGAGGTCTGCACCGCCACGATGCACTACCTGCAGGATCCCGATTGCGACCTGCTCGAGTACATGCCCATGCCCGACTTCTCGACCGGCGGCGAAATTATCTACCGACGCGAGGAGATGGAAAAGATTATCGAGACCGGCCTTGGCAGCTTCCAGATCCGCTCCCGCTGGCGCTGGATTCCCGAAGAGCGCATCATCGAGGTCTACGAGATCCCCTACACCACTAAGACCGATGTCATCATCGAGCGCATCGTCAAGCTCTCCAAAGAGGGCAAGGTCAAGGAGATCGCTGACATCCGCGACGAAACCGACCTCTCGGGTTTGCGCATCGCCATCGACCTTAAACGCGGCGTCGACCCCGACAAGCTCATGGCCAAGCTCTATCGCTCGACCACGCTGCAGGATTCGTTCTCGTGCAACTTCAACGTGCTGGTCGACGGCTATCCCCGCGTTATGGGTGTGCGCCAGATTCTGCACGAGTGGGTCAAGTGGCGTATTGAGTCCACGCGTCGCCGCATTAACTTTGACCTGGGTAAAAAGTCCGAGCGCCTGCACCTGCTGCACGGCCTCGAGGCGATTTTGCTCGATATCGACAAGGCCATCGCCATCATCCGCGGCACCAAGCTCGAGGCCGAGGTCGTGCCCAACCTTATGAAGGGCTTCGACATCGACGAGACGCAGGCGGAATTTGTTGCCGAGCTCAAGCTCCGCAACATCAACGAGGAGTACATCCTCAACCGCACCAAGGACATTGCCAAGCTTGAGGGCGAGATTGCCGAGCTTGAGGAGATCCTCTCCAGCGAGGAGAGGATCAAGAAGGTCATCAGCGACGAGCTGGCCGCGGTCAACAAGAAGTATGTGATGCCGCGCCGCACGGGCAGGATCGAGCCCCATGAGGTTATCGAAGTAAGCTTGGAGCCCGAGGTCGAGGAGTACCCGGTCACCATCATGCTCTCGCGCGATGGCTACCTTAAGAAGATGACGGACCGCGTACTCAAAAAGGCGACCACGCTCAAGTACAAGGACGGCGACAAACCCTTTATCGAGTTCCCGTCCTCCAACACGCACGAGCTGCTCGTGTTTACCAACAAGAGCCAGGTGTACAAGTGCAAGGTTGCGGCATTTGAGGACACCAAGTCGGCCCAGCTGGGCTCGTACCTGCCGACCGATCTTGAGATGGAACCCGACGAGAGTGTCATCTGGGTCATCGACCCCGAGGACTACAAGGCCGACGTGTTGTTCGTCTTTGAGAACGGCCGCGCGGTGCGCGTCGCGCTTTCTGGATACGTCACCAAGACCAACCGCAAACGCCTCAAGAACGCCATCTACGGCGGCAGCAAGCTGCTGTATGCCCAGGTGCTCAACACAGATCGTGACATCGCGCTGGTCTCGAGCGACTACCGCCTGATGAACTTCAACACGTCGTTGCTCAAGACCAAGACGACTACCAACACGCAGGGCGTCCAGGCCTTTACGGCCAAGAAGGGCCGCTCGGTCACCACCGTCGGCACGACCGAGGAGATTCTTGGCGCCGGCGTCTCGGCCGAGAAGTTCACCGCGCAGAGCCTCCCCTCAGCCGGTGCCCTCATGAAGGAAAACGACATGCCGAGCCTGTTTGACTAAAACAGCGGCAGCCAAACCGTCATGGTTTTACAAAGCAGCGGGGCCCGAA
>CABUVB010000199.1 GCA_902494815.1 uncultured Collinsella sp.
ACCGGTCTCAACGGCGTGACCTTCACTTGGATTGCTGGTGGCGCGGTGCTGTGCATCGGCGTGGCTCACCTCATCCGCAGCCGTAAGCAGGCCGAGGAGTCCGAGCAGGAGTAACGCTCACTCATCCATCCCCTTGGCAGGTGGGATGTGATGGCCATGAGACTTGCGGACACTTTTCTCGTCCATCGACGTTCTTGCTTTGCCATTCTCTTTTCGGGGCAGACTCCGCGCTGGAGTTTGCCCCGTTTTTTTGGACAACACAGGCAGCCTCCACCGTCCGATGCGGACTCATCCGTCATCGCGTTTCTTGACTCGTATGAGGTTCGGTTTAAGGTCCGTAGGCGCACGCGCGGTGCGGACGGTGGAAGGCATTTGCGCCGCAACAAGCGCAAATAAGAATGCCCGGGGGTCGGATCCCGGGCATTTAACAAAAGCTGAAAACTAGGCCGCCCGCGCTCCCAAACATTTACGCGGGGTGCGTCGTTTTCTATTGATATTGTATCCCGAATCGCCCCGCCGATCCGGGACATTTTGAAAACTCAAATGCAGGGCTATGCATGAGAGGAAGCTCGTTAATTCCGAAAATAATGTATAATTCCAATTAAAAATGGAATCAAACGAAAACGATGGAAATGAACGAAGCGCTAATCTACTTACAAGAAGCACTAGGCCTCTCCGCCAAGACCAAAACTTGGCCTGGATCCGCACGCTTGCCATTGCATCTGCGGGCGATTGAGGTCCGCGCTGTTGACGCAAACGGTTTTTCGTTTTTGCTTGCAAGTTTGCCTACTGGCGTCGGGCTTCCCGAGGCTAAGAGAGTCTATAGCCAGCTAGCCTTGCGCGCGGAGACTCCTGTTGCCGTTTCGTTTCCTGATGCCGATGCGCGTCAGCGCAAAGCATTGGTCGCACAAGGGATTCCCTTTGTCTGTCCCGGTAGACAGGCTTTTCTTCCATTTATGGGCACAGCTTGCACGGAGAGGGGCGGTGCCCGGTTTCACAATCACGCGACCAAGATGTCACCCAACGCGCAGGCTGCCGCAATCTGGGGAGCAGCCCAGGAGCCATATCGTCCCTATGACCTTTGTCGTGCGCTTGGGATCTCGGCAAGCCGTGCGAGTGAGGCCATAACCGAGCTTGTCGACAGGGGACTCGCGAGGCGCGAGCGTCGCGAGCGACGTGTCGTCGTGTTCCCTGTTGCCGTTGATCTTTTGCTCAGTGAGCACATGGCAGAGCTCTCCTCGCCTGTCTCGAAGGTCTTTTTTGCAAGGAAGACGCCGCAGGTCGACTATCTTGTTGACGCCGGGGAGACGGCGCTCGCTGCGCGTTCGATGCTCGCTGCGCCGGGCATGGAACAAAAGGCCGTCTTAAGAAGTGCATGGCGTCAACTGAGCGACCTCGAAGTCGCAGACGGGGAGTTGCCGGATAACGAAACGGCGATGATCCAAGTGTGGCGCTATGCGCCCGTGTTTGCCGACTCCTCCCGCGTCGACGACATTTCGCTTGCGCTATCTTTGGTGGCAATCGACGATGAGCGAATTCAGCTCGAAGTCGATCGAATGTTTGAAAGGGAATATCCATGGCAAGAAGCGCTGTAGAAGGCCTCCAAGAATTTCAGCAGCATATGCAAGAAGCTGCAGGATCGTATGCCCTTATCGGCGGCACGGCATGCGACATTTTGCTCGCGGAGGCGGGACTTCCGTTTAGGGCGACTCACGATTTTGATGTGGTAATTGTCGCCGATGACCGGTTGCCTCAGACGGCAGAAGCCATATGGACTTTGGTGCGTGATGGCGGTTACCGCTGCGGCTGGGGCGAAGGCAAAGGCTCATGTTTTTATCGGTTCACAGAGCCTAAGAGGCCGGGTTACCCCCATATGATCGAACTCTTCGCGAAGTGCCCCGACTTTCTAAAGGGTCGTGAGGGGATTGATGTGGCGCCAATTCACGTTGATGAAAACATAAGCAGTCTTTCGGCAATTTTGTTGGACGATGCTTACTACAGCTTGTTCCTTCAGGGAATTCGGACCGTAGGCGGCGTTTCGGTCCTGGGTACGGAATACATTGTCCCGTTCAAAGCGAAGGCGTATCTCGACCTAAAAGCTAGAAGGGAAGCGGGGGAGAACGTTGATTCGAGGAAGGTAAAAAAGCATAAACGCGATGCGCTGAGGCTTGCTCAGCTGCTCGGCGAGTCGGAAGGTGTCGACCTGGGCGGTGAACTGAAGGACGATATGCTTGCGTTTGTCAAAGATTGTGAGGTGGGCGACGTCAATCTGAAACAGATTGGGGTTGCGGGCGTAACGATGGCGCAGTTGCTCGAGACGATGAAAGCAACATATGGCTTGATTGGTTGAGTGGGGTTACGTGGCCCGGACGGTGCGGCCAAGCTGCGTTGTCCGGCGTGGAAGCTCGCTAATCGGCTATTATTTGTTTAGACAACCTGAGTTGTAGAGGAGTGACCGGCGATGGTGCAGGGCGCCAAACATATGAAGAGCAATAACGCCGCGGACAACGGCGGCTCAAGCCCTCAGCCCAAACCTCAGCCCAAGCCCAAGCGCCGTCGCAAGCGACTGCCGCGCTGGGCCGATCGGCTCATCACCATCGTCATCATCCTTATTGGCGTGGGCCTTATGACCTGGCCGTGGATCTTGGACCGGCTCGAGGCCTCGGGCGTGTTCAACCAGATCAGCACCGTGTCCAGCACCGTGGACGCGCTGTCTGCCGAGGAGCGCGAGCGCATCCTGCTCCAAGCTCGCTCCTTTAACGAGCAGCTGGCGGGCGAGACCACCGAGCTTCCCGCCGACCAGATCGAGCCCTACGCTCAGCAGCTCATCTTTGACCGCGACCCCATGATGAGCTGGGTCGAGATCCCCTCCATCGACGTGAGCATGCCCATCTACCACGGCACGAGCGAAGAAGTCCTTATGGCGGGCGTCGGCCACCTGGAGGGCACGAGCCTGCCGGTGGGCGGCACCTCGACGCATTGCGTGCTCACCGCGCACTCGGGCATGCGCAACCTGAGCATGTTCGACGACAT
>CABUVB010000200.1 GCA_902494815.1 uncultured Collinsella sp.
CATTACCGGCTCCGGCGTCGGCATGAAGAACGTCGATCGCGTGCTGGGCGTCATGAAGGCCTATATCACCCGCGTCGGTTCGGGCCCCATGCCCACCGAGCTTTCCTATGAGTCCGAGGCCGGTCACACGCTGACCGAGGAGGGCTATGAGTACGGCGTGACCACCGGTCGCCGTCGTCGTTGCGGCTGGTTTGACGGCCCTATCGCCAACTATGCCTCGTGCGTCAACGGCCTCACCGACATCGCCGTGACCAAGCTCGACGTGCTTTCGGCCTTCGACACCATCAAGGTGTGCGTGGCCTACGACGTCGATGGCGAGCGCTACACCAGCGTGCCCGAGCATCAGGTGCGCTTTGAGCATGCCAAGCCCATCTACGAGGAGCTCCCTGGCTGGAAGTGCGACATCACCGGTTGTCGCAGCTTTGACGAGCTGCCGCAGGAGGCTCAGGACTACGTGGCGTTTATCGAGGATCTGGCACACACCCGCGTGACGTTCATTGGCGTTGGCGCTGGTCGCGAGCAGATTATCAACCGATTCTGGAAGTAATCGGGACTATTTGGTTATTGCGATATACCCCTTTGCAGCCCGGGTGGGCGGCCGAGGGGTATATTTGCTTGCAAGGGGCTCGCGCGGAGCGGGCCATTCATCCATAGAGGAGGCACCCTTGAAGGCGGACACTCAAACCATCGACATCCTGTTGTTGGGCAGCGGCGGCCGCGAGCATGCTTTGGCAGCTAAGCTCGCAGCATCACCGCGCGCCGGCAAGCTCTACATCGCGCCGGGCAACGGCGGCACCGCGAGCTGCGGCGAGAACGTTGTTCTCGACGACTGCGATCCTGCGGCCGTGGCGGCGTTTGCGCAGAGCCACGGATGCGGACTCGTGGTAATTGGCCCCGAGGCTCCGCTCGTGGCGGGCGTGGCCGACGCCGTGCGCGCGGCGGGTATTCCCTGCTTTGGCCCGGGTGCCGAGGGCGCCCAGATGGAGGGCTCCAAGCTGTTCTCCAAGCAGCTCATGGAGCGTGCGGGCATTCCGACGGCAGCCTATGGTTCGTTTACCGACGAGGCTTCGGCTCTCGCCTACGTACGCGAGCAAGGCGTCCCGCTGGTCGTCAAGGCCGACGGCCTTGCCGCAGGCAAGGGCGTTATCGTGGCGACCGAACTTGAGCAGGCCGAGGAGGCCGTGCGCGAGTGCTTTGGCGGCACCTTTGGCGATGCCGGCAACACCGTGGTTATCGAGGAGATGCTCGTTGGTCCCGAGTGCTCGCTGCTGGCCTTTACCGACGGCAAGACCGTGCGCCCCATGACCACCTCGCAGGACCACAAGCGCGCGCTCGAGGGCGACAAGGGCCCCAACACCGGTGGCATGGGCGTCTACAGCCCGGTGCCCATCGTGACCGATGAGGAGCACGCCACCATGGTGAAGGTCATGGAGCAGACCGTGGCCGAGCTCGCTGCCGAGGGTATCGACTACCGCGGCTGCCTGTACGGCGGCTTTATGCTCACGCCTGCCGGTCCCAAGGTACTGGAGTTCAATGCCCGCTTTGGTGATCCCGAGACTCAGGTCGTGCTCCCGCGCCTTAAGAACGACCTGGTCGAGGTCATGCTGGCCTGTGCCAACTGCGAGCTCGATCAGATTGAACTCGACTGGCGCGACGAGTGGGCCGTGGCCGTTGTCCTGACGAGTGCGGGTTATCCCGGCAGCTACGAGAAAGGCAAGGTCATTACCGGTATCGCCGATGCCGAGGCCATGGAGAACGTGACCGTGTACCACGCGGGCACTGCCGTGGTGGACGGCCAGCTCGTGACCAATGGTGGCCGCGTGCTTGCCGTGACCGCGCTGGGCGATACGTTTGAGAACGCCCGCAACCTTGCCTACGAGGCCTGCGAGAAGATTGATTTTGAGGGCAAGACCCTGCGTCACGACATCGGCCTGCGCGCGCTGCGCGGCCGCGACGCCTGGGATGCCTAAAATCCGAGAGGAATGAGACGGATGGACGAGAAGAACGAAGAGCTCGTGGACGCGCAGATCATCGAAGAGGACAGCCGCGTGTATGGGCACGCCGAGGGCGAGCCTGGTGGCGAGGTCGCTGACGAGCCGGCGCTGGTGCTGGGCGATGACGACCCGCACGATGCCGAGCTGCACGAGAAGATTCTTTCGGAGGAGTGCGCCTGGAAGGGCAAGATCCTCGACGTCCACCGTCTTGAGGTTGAGCTGCCCAACGGTCGCCGCAGCGCCCGCGATATCGTTCGCCATCCGGGTGCGGCGGCTGTTGTGGCACTGACCGAGAGCGGCAAGATCGTACTGGTGCGTCAGTACCGCACCGCCATCGACCGCGTGACGGTCGAGATTCCCGCCGGCAAGCTCGATCCAGGCGAGGACCCGCTCGATTGCGCCAAGCGCGAACTGCATGAGGAGACGGGCTTTAGGGCTGGTCGTATTCGCTTTCTGACGTCGATTGTCACGTCCTGCGGTTTTTGCGATGAGATCATCCACATCTACTTGGCTACCAAGCTCGAGTTTGATGCGCCCAACCCCGATGATGACGAGTTTGTCAACGTGGATCTGGTGCCGCTGCACGAGCTGATCGACGCCGTGCTCGACGGCAAGATCGAAGACGCCAAGACCGTCGTAGGCGCGCTTGCCTGCGACAGCATCGCGCACCGCCTTGGGGGCACGGAGCTTTAACGAGTGGGGATAGCCCTGGGACAAGTACTACTGATTGCTTTGTCCCAGGGCCTTACGTTGCTGATATTTCTTTGAGGATCACATGCTGAAGAGGTTTCTTTCTTACTACAAGCCCCAGATGGGGCTTTTTGTTGCTGATACTGTTTGCGCTCTGGTGCTCGCCGCCATTGACTTGGCGTTTCCTATTATTCTGCGTAATTTGACCGGTGGGCTATTTACTCAGGGTCAGGCTGCCATTATGCAGGCGCTCGGCATGATCGCGGTGGGCTTGGTGCTGATGTATGCCGTCCGCTGCGC
>CABUVB010000201.1 GCA_902494815.1 uncultured Collinsella sp.
CGATTGTTACGGGGGTGTTTCGCTTTTATGCGGAATGCCCCCGTTTACGTATGCCGCCCACCGAGAAATACGACCATTTAGGGCAAAAACCTTTGCAATGCAGAAAATACTTTTGTGTGGTAAAGCGCAATCAGTGTCGAAAGTATTTCTCAAGCGCCTATAATGAATACCGCATGTTACGTGCATAGAAGGAGGAATGGGAGGAAACGTGGCTGAGAACCTAAGCAACCAGTCTGTACCCGAAGCCGCGGCGCGCGTCGCTGCCGTGGTCAACCGCCTCGTTAACCGAATCGGCTCGAATGCCGAGTCCAGGGAGCGTCTCGCCGAGATCGAGATCCCCGAGGAGCTGCGCGACAATCTGGCGCTGTTCTTGCGCCTGGAGCGCCGTGTGCTTAGCGAGTATGATCCCGAGATCGCGGACCTGTTCGACAAGATTTTGACAGCCGAGATTGTGGTCAATGCCGGCAACCCCGGTACCTGCGCTGCCGACGAAGCCGTCGACGAGCAGGGCGTGCCCACCGCCGACGAGCCCACTTCCGTGGCATTTCGTGAGGTCGTCGATTTGATCGACAGCCTGCCGCTCGATAAGCAGCAGGTCATCGTTCGCGCCTTTACGAGCTTTTTCCATCTGGCAAACCTGTCGGAGGAGAACTACCGTGTGGCGCAGCTGCGCGAGCGCGAGGCCGGTGCGTCGACCGATACCGAGGTCGATCCTGCCAACGAGCTTACCGTTGCCTATCACCAGCTGGTGAATGAGCTGGGTGTCGAGGGTGCCAACGAGCTGCTCGACAAGCTCGAGTTCCACCCTGTCTTTACCGCACATCCCACCGAGGCCCGTCGTAAGGCCGTCGAGGGCAAGATCCGCCGTATCTCCAACCTGCTGGAGGAGCGTCCGCGTCTGGGCGGCTCCGACCTGGTGGAGAACGAGCGCCATATGCTGCAGGAGATCGACGCCCTGGTGCGTACGAGTCCCATCGCGCTCAAGAAGCCCACGCCGGTCGAGGAAGCCGATACCATCATCGACATCTTCGATAACACGCTGTTCGACGTTATCCCCGTTATCTATCGTCGTTTTGACGATTGGGTGCTGGGCGACAAGGCCGGTACTGTGCCGCCGCTGTGCCCGGCGTTCTTCCATCCCGGCAGCTGGATCGGTTCCGACCGCGACGGTAACCCCAACGTCACCGCCAAGGTGAGCCGTGAGGTCGCCGCCAAGTACTTTACGCACATGGTGCTCAAGCTCGAGGACAAGTGCCGCCACATCGGCCGCAACCTCACGCTCGAGGCTACCTACAGCAAGCCGTCGGCCGAGCTCATTAACCTGTGGAACCATCAGGTCGAGATGAGCACCCAGTACACCGCACGTGCCGAGCTGATCTCCGAGCACGAGCCGCATCGCGCCGTCATGCTCGTCATGGCCGACCGTCTGAACGCCACCGTGCGTCGCATCACCGACACCATGTACCACAGCGCCGATGAGTTCCTGGAGGACCTGCGCGTCGTCCAGCGTTCGCTGGCCGCCTGCGGTGCCGTCCGTGCTGCCTACGGCCCGGTCCAGACCATCATCTGGCAGGTCGAGTCCTTCGGCTTCCATATGGTCGAGATGGAGTTCCGTCAGCACTCCGTGGTGCATGCCCGCGCCCTTAAGGATATCCACGAGAACGGTATCCATGGCGACCTGCAGCCCATGACGCGCGAGGTCATCGATACCTTCCGCGCTATTGGCTCCATCCAAAAGCGCTACGGTAAGAAGATGGCGCACCGCTACATCATTTCGTTCACCAAGAGCGCCCAGCATGTGGCCGACGTCTTTGAGCTCGCCCACCTGTCCTTTGCACACGAGGAGGATGTCCCCGAGCTCGACGTGATCCCGTTGTTCGAGCAGCTCGAGGACCTCGAGGGCTGCGTCGACGTGCTCGATCAGATGCTTACGCTGCCCGTGGTGCAAAAGCGCCTTGCCCAGACCAACCGCCGCATGGAGGTCATGCTGGGCTATTCCGACTCCTCCAAGGATGCCGGTCCTACCACGGCCATGCTCGCGCTGCACTCCGCGCAGGAGCGCATCGCCAAGTGGGCAGAGAAGAACGATATCGACCTGGTGCTCATGCACGGTCGCGGCGGTGCCGTGGGCCGTGGCGGCGGCCCGGCCAACAAGGCCGTGCTGGCTCAGCCCAAGGGTTCGGTCAACTGCTTCTTTAAGCTCACCGAGCAGGGCGAGGTCATCTTTGCCCGTTACGGTAACCGCACGCTGGCTCAGCGCCATGTTGAGTCCGTTGCCGCCGCAACGCTTTTGCAGTCGGCCCCGAGTGTCGAGAAGACCAACACCGAGACGACGCAGAAGTTCTGGGATATGGCCGAGAAGCTCAACGCCGCAAGCCACGAGCGCTATCTGGACCTGCTGAACACCGAGGACTTTACGCCGTGGTTCTCGACCGTGACTCCGCTGACCGAGGTCGGTCTGCTGCCGATCGGCTCGCGTCCTGCCAAGCGCGGCCTGGGTGCCAAGTCGCTCGACGACCTGCGTACCATTCCGTGGATCTTCAGCTGGAGCCAGGCGCGCATCAATCTGGCCGCTTGGTACGGCCTGGGTACCGCCTGCGAGCAGTTTGGCGATCTGGACCAGCTTAAGGCTGCCTACCAGGAGTGGCCGTTCTTCCGCACCTTTATCGACAACATCGAGATGTCGATTGCTAAGACCGATCAGCGCATTGCCAAGATGTATCTGCATCTGGGCGACCGCGATGATCTGTCCAAGAAGGTCTTTACCGAGATGCAGCTCACCCGTAAGTGGGTCCTTGCCATCGTCGGTGATGAGTGGCCGCTGCAGCGTCGTCGCGTGCTCGGCTGCGCCGTTCGCGTGCGTAACCCCTACGTCGACGCCCTGTCCATCGCCCAGGTCCGCGCCCTTCGCGAGGTGCGTATGAACCAGGACGAGATGGCCGAGGAGAAGAAGGCCGAGTACATGAGCCTGATTCTTTC
>CABUVB010000202.1 GCA_902494815.1 uncultured Collinsella sp.
GCGGTCGGCGGGGCCATTGTGGCTCTTGACAGCGGATTGGGTCATATGAGCGAGCGACGTCCAGGACGAACAAGTTGGCATGAAAAAGGCGAGGCATAGACCTTCTGGTCATGCCTCGCCTTTTGAATGACAAATTGTCGTCCTGGGCGGCGCGCAGCGTCAACTGGTTACGCGGTTCGTAGAACCGCGTAACCCCCTAGCTCAGCATTGCATCCATCATCTCGGAGTTGACGGAGTCGTCGGCAGACCACTCGCCGTCGTCGTTGCAGGTGTACTTGAAGATAACCGTGGTCTTCCTGGGCTCGGTGGCCTTGGTCACATCGACCATAACCTGACCGGCCATCTTGTACAGCTCGTCATCGGAAGGAACCGTGTCAAGCGCAGCGACCTTCTCCTGATACTGGGTGGAGAAGTCCTCGACGATCTTGTTCATAGACTTGCAGGTGATAGAGACCTCGGCGGTCGCGACACCCTTGTCCTCGTCGACCGTCACGTCGCCGATCTTGTAGTCAAAGCCCTCGAGATAGGTCTTGGCGTACTCCTTGGGATCGATACCCAGCTGCTCGAACTCGTCGCCCGAAGCCTCCTCCAGACCAGAGAGGAAGTCGTCGCCACCGTTCTTGACCTCGTCAAACTGCGTCGTAAGATCCTCGGTGATGAGCTCCTCAACCGAAGGACCTCCACAGCCGGAAAGTACGACCACGCATGCAACCAAGACGGCCATGAGGGGCGCAAGCAGCAGCTTCTTTTTCATGTTGTTCCTCCCAATGAGCGGCACCGCGCTTCCCGGACGCGGCACACGTTGTAATAAGTAAGCCCATACTATCCACTTATGAACACCCTCGGCAACGCGAAGGCGCGGTCGGTTCGTTTTAGCGTCCGAACGGTTTGCAAGCCCGCCCAACGTACAATAAAACGCTTCCCCGCGATGCAATAAAAAAGGTGGCCGGAAAACCCGACCACCCTTGCACATCCTTTGGATGCCGCAGTTTACTTGCGGACGACCTTAACGATGGCGTCACCGGCGGCGACGGCGGACTCTGCCTCAACGGTGAGCTCGACGTCGGCAAACTCGGCGGTGTTGGACACGGCCACCACGACGCAGTCCTTATAACCAGCAGCGGCGATCTTGGCGCGGTCGATCTTGAGTATGGGCTGGCCAGCCTTCACAACGTCGTCGGCCTTGACGAAGCCCTCGAAGCCATCACCGTTCATGTTGACGGTATCGACGCCAACGTGCACCAGAACCTCGATGCCGCTATCGGACTGAAGACCCACGGCGTGACCCATGGTGACGGTCACCTTACCGTCGCAGGGAGCGTAGACCAGATCGTCCTCGGGCCACACGGCACAGCCCTTGCCCAGAACCTCGCCACCAAAGACGGGATCGGGCACGTCGGCCATCTTGATGACCTTGCCCTTGACGGGCGAGCACAGCACGTCGGCGCCGGCAGAAGCAGAGATGGAGGCCGGAGCAGCGGCAGCCGCGGGCTCAGCCTTCTTCTTGAACATATCAAACAGACCCATACGTTTTCTCCTCTTGATTAAGCGCAACGTTGTGCGCATGCCTACGGTAATTATAGTGCCAAATGGTTCAAATGCTAAGGTGGGGACTCGAATCGCGAGCCCTTCCCGGTAGCGCTCGTGGAATGAGCGTCTCCTTTGCATCGCGGTTCGATAAGCCGAGTATCGCCCACGCGCGGGACAGGCAGAAGCGGGCGCGCCAAACCCGACACTTCTTTTCGCGCCCACGGACCGCCGCCGCCCCGTCCCTGACACTTCCTGATACCGACCGAAACGTGCCAAAATAAGCCTGTCCCCTTTTAGCCGATTTAGCGAGTGCGGGAGTTCGCATGGATATCAAACGCAAGATCACCGAGGCGCAGGGCCTCACCCCCACCGAGCAACAACTCGGCATTGCAGCCCTTACCATCGGCGAGGACATCCGCGGGCTTTCTATTAAGGAATTTGCCGCGCGCACCAACGTTTCTGTTGCGAGCGTGCACCGTTTTTGCAAAAAGCTCGGCCTCGAGGGATTCAAAGATCTCAAGGTCGAGCTCATCCGCCTGGCGACCGAGGCAGGAAACCGCCGCGACGCGGACATCAACTTTCCCTTCGACGCTACGTCCACCCCTGCGCAGGTCATGGAGCGCATGGAGGGGCTCTACCAGACCACGCTGGCCGAAACGCAGGAACTGCTCGACCCCACGCAGCTTGACCACGCCGCCAAGCTCATCGCGAACGCCCGACAGGTCGACATCTACACGGGCTCGCATAACCTGTATCCAGCGGGAATGTTCCGCGACCGCCTGCTCTCGGCCGGCAAGAGCGCCACATGCTACGGCAACATCGAGGCACAGGTGCGCACGGCGCTTGCCTCGGATTCAGACCGCGCGGCGATCGTTATCTCCTACAGCGGCCTTGCGCCCAACCTCAAGAAAATCTTGCCGATTCTCGGCAGTCGGCATGTCCCGGTCATCGTCATCGGCACGCCTTATTGCGCGCGCATTCACCCTGGCTTTGCCGCCTACCTTACGGTGAGTGACCACGAGAGCATGACGCATCGCATCACGCAGTTCGCGAGCCACATAGCCGTGCAATACGTACTCGATTCGCTCTACAGCAGCTACTTCGCCAAAGACTACGCCCGCTGCGCCGAATTCCTAGAGCGCTCATTCCCCTACACCCGCCTCCCGGGCCTCAAGTAGCCATTTAAAAACGTCCATTACAGTCGAAATTGTCAGCCCGGGACCGTCTCGGGCTGACAATTTCGACTGTAATGGACGTTCTTAAACGACTAGTCAAACAAGAACGTCCCCAACGACTAGTCCGGCAACGCCGATGTTTTGGCAACGACAGACACTATGACCCAATCCGAGGGCACTAAAAAGATAGGAGCCCCCGCTCGTGACCGCGGGTCGGGGCTGCGACAATGATGTTGAAGTGCCATAGGCGCAGCCGCGCCGCAACGA
>CABUVB010000203.1 GCA_902494815.1 uncultured Collinsella sp.
CCAGTGATCCTCCTTTATGGATCTGTGCCGCCCCGTGTCGTTCCGGGCGGCGTCGTACAGATTTGCCCAGCCTGCGTAAACCGCGCAGCCAGACATGGCGTTCTATCTTATCGCACCTGCGTCGATGTGCCGCGGAAAAGTAGCTCCTGCCCAAAGACTTGACGGAGACGAAACAATTGACGCACCGCGGCCGTCGCCAAGGCGCGCCACGTGCGACAATGTGCCCCAATACAACTGCACTCGGAAAGGCCCGCCATGACTGCACGCCTCATCGTTATGGATATCGACTCCACGCTCATCAACCAGGAGGTCATCGACCTGTTGGGCGAGGAGGCCGGCGTGGGCGAGCAGGTGGCACAGATCACCGAGCGCGCCATGCGCGGCGAACTCGACTTTAAGCAGGCGCTCGAGGAGCGTGTGGGGCTGCTCGCCGGCCTGGACGAGAGCGTGTTCAAGCGCACCTTTGAGCGCGTGACATTTACCCCCGGTGCGCTGGAGCTTGTGCGCTCGGCGCACAGCAAGGGCTGGAAGGTCGGCGTCGTGAGTGGCGGCTTCCACGAGGTCGCCGACAAGATCGTGGCTGCCGCGGGCATCGATTTTTGCCTGGCCAACCGCTTGGAGGTCGTAGACGGCAAGCTCACGGGCAAGCTGGCGGCAGACATTGTGACCAAGGAGTCCAAGCTCATCCAGCTGCTGGACTGGGCAGTTGAGTGCGGTGTCGACATGGCCCATACCGTGGCAATCGGCGACGGCGCCAACGACATCCCCATGATTCAGGCTGCGGGCACGGGCATCGCGTTTTGCGCCAAGCCCAAGACGCGCGAAGCCGCCCCGTTTGCCATCGACGAGCGCAACCTGATGCTCGCCATGGACATCATCCTGCGTGACTAGCCGATCCGTCTAACAATTGAATCAGTCTGTCCTATAGTTTCCGAACAATTTTGTCTTAGTGTTCGGAAACATACCCTTTGAGTGCTAGAATTTGCGCCGTCGAAGGGAACATATATGGATAAGCAAGATCTTGAGCAATTGCTGAGCGATGTTGCCGGCGGAGCAGTCACCCCGGCAGTCGCCCTCACGCGCATCCAAACGGCGCCAACCGCCGATCTGGGTTTTGCACAGCTCGATCTTTCGCGCGGAGTGCGCCAGGGAGCCGGCGAGGTTGTCTACGGTGCCGGTAAAACCGCCGAGCAAATTGCCGCCATTATCGAAGCGCTGCGCGATGCCGGCCAGGAGCGCATCCTGGTCACGCGCCTGGATGCCGAAAAAGCAGCCCGTACCTCGGAGCTCCTCGACAACGGCATCGACCTGGGATATGTCCCGGACGCACAGCTCGCCCTCGTGGGCGGCAAGCCCTCCCCTACCGGCAACGGACGCATCGTCGTCGCCTGCGCCGGCACGAGCGACTTACCCGTCGCCGAAGAAGCCGCGTTGACGGCCGAGTTCTATGGCAACGAGGTCGACCGCCTCTACGACGTGGGTGTTGCCGGCCTGCACCGCCTGCTCGCGCATGCCGAGGAACTTGCCCAGGCGCAGGTGGTCATCGCCATCGCCGGCATGGAGGGCGCGCTGGCGAGCGTTATCGGCGGTCTGGTGAGCTGTCCGGTCATCGCCGTTCCCACCAGCGTTGGCTACGGCGCAAGTTTTGGTGGCGTAGCTGCACTGCTCGCCATGCTCAACTCCTGTGCCAGCGGCGTTTCGGTCGTCAATATCGACAACGGCTTCGGCGCCGCCTACCAGGCAAGTCTTATCAATCATCTGAGCGCCGGCACACCCCGCGCCCGCTAAGGAGCATTCCATGTCCAATCATCAGCACACGCTTATCATCGACGGCACCTCGGGCATCAGCGGCGACATGACCGTCGCGGCCCTGCTCGATCTGGGCGCCAGCGAGGAGCACCTGCGCGAACAGCTCGCCACACTGCCGGTTGACGGGTTTGAGGTTGCCGTTACACGCGTAAACAAGCATGGCATCGACGCCTGCGACTTTGACGTTCAGCTGGCAGAGGAGCTCGAGAACCACGATCACGATATGGCCTGGCTCTACGGCAACAAAGCAGCTGCCGAGCACGAGCACGAGCACGAGCACGAGCACCACCATCATGACCATGGTGAGCACGAACACTGCCATGAGCATGATCATGAGACCCACGGCCATGGCCACGAGGGTCACCATCACGCCCACCACCATCACCACCGTTCTTTGGCGGATGTCACCGCCATTATCGATGGCTCGCAGCTAAGCGATGGCGCCAAGCGTCGCGCGCTCGCCATCTTTACCGCGCTCGCCGCCGCCGAGGCCAAAGCTCACGGCAAAACGCCCGAAACCGTCATGTTCCACGAGGTGGGCGCCGTCGACTCCATCGTCGACATCTGCTCGGTCGCCATCTGCCTCGATGACCTGGGCATCGAGGATATTGTCGTCGAGTCGCTCTCCGAGGGCCACGGCACCATCCACTGTGCCCACGGCCTCATGCCCATTCCCGTCCCCGCTGTCGTCAACCTGTGCCAGGCGGGCAATATCGCCCTCATGCCTGCACCAGTCGCTGGCGAGCTCGTGACGCCCACGGGCGCCGCCATCGTCACCGCGCTGCGTACGTCCGACCAACTGCCGGCCCGCTATCGTATCGAAGCCGTCGGCTACGGCGCCGGTAAGCGCCCCTACGAGGGCTGCTCCGGCACGCTCCGTTGCCTGCTCGTTCACGTGGATGCATAGCCATGGATGCCCGCAAAGAAAAAAGCCGCACTGCCATCGTTGCGGCGTTCTCCGAGCTGCTACGCGAAGAGGACTACGGCAAGATTACCGTCGGCGACATCATCGCGCGCGCTCACGTAGGCCGCGCGACATTCTACGGCCTCTTTAAGAGCAAAGACGACCTACTGTCCGAGCTCGTGAGCGACATCTGCACCCACGCCCTCGA
>CABUVB010000204.1 GCA_902494815.1 uncultured Collinsella sp.
ACGGGTTGTTCGGTGACGTTGAGCAGCGGGTGCAGGTTGTTGCGTCCACAGATGGCGGGCGCGCTCGAGCGTGTTGATGGCGTGCGGGTGACGTCGTTTTGGCGCACGGTGGAGGATTGCTTGCTGCGTGCGCCGTTCTCCTACGGGTTGGCGATTGCCGATTCTGCACTGCGGGCGAAAGACGTATCACGTGGGGATTTGTGCGAGCGCCTCCGCGTCGATTGCGAGGGCAGGCGAGGGTATCGTAGGGCACAGGTGATTGCGTCGTATGCGGACGGGCTGTCCGAAAACGGCGGCGAGTCTCGTTTTCGGGCGTTCTTTATTGCATACGGTTTTCCGGTGCCAGAGTTGCAGGTGGAGTTTCGCGATCCGCTTGATCCGAGTCAAGTGTTTCGCGTCGACTATTTTTGGCGGCTCGAGGACGGGACATGTGTCATCGGCGAGCTCGATGGAAGGGGGAAGTATACCCTGCAGGATGATGGGGATCGGGAGTCGGTCGACCCGTTCGTGGCGGAGCGTCAGCGGGAGTCTCATCTGACGATGCTCGGGCACAAGGTGCTTCGGTTTACGTTTAACGAACTCAAAGACCCGGGGAAGCTGGTCGAGAAAATGAGGTTGGCGGGTATTCCGCGACGGCCCGATTTGGCTGAGGAGTGGAGACGTCAGTGGTATGGGCGCTGAGAGGTTTTGTCTCAATCTGTAACGTTTAGAGGTTATTTGAGCTCGTAACTGTTACAGATCGAGACAAACCGGTGAAACGTCGACCGAATGTCTCGATCTGTAACAGCAAGGGGCCCAATAACCCTGTACCTGTTACAGATCGAGACATTTCCCTGGTGTCGCTGGGGTGGGACTGCAACGTATTCCGTCCCCCACATCCCCTCTTCCCTCCGTTAACCGATGCGTCTGCAGTAATCCAACGGGACTAGGTGATAATGGACAAATGTTCAAGTTAATCGTGAGGGAGGAGCTCGATATGGCGTCTGCCGATCGTTCCACGTTGTTTATTAATGCGACCGTCCTGGATGGTTCGGAGCATATGGAGCCGCAACCCGATATGGCCGTGACTGTTGAGCGCGGTGTCATCACGTGGATGGGGCCGAGTGCTGTGGCACAGGCGCCTGCGGGTGCCGAGGTTATCGACCTGGCGGGTGCGTATCTCATGCCCGGTCTCATCAATATGCATGTGCATCTGTGCGGTTCGGGCAAGCCGGTTTCGGCGGGCGATGCGGGCGCGCTGATGAAGAAGCTCGATAATCCCGTGGGGCGCGCCATCGTGCGCCATATTCTTAAGGGCAGCGCCCAACAACAACTGGCAAGTGGCGTGACTACGGTGCGCGGTGCGGGCGACCCGCTGTTTGCCGATCTGGCCGTGCGCGATGCTATCGATGCCGGCAAGTATCAAGGTCCTCGCCTGGTGGCGCCGGGAACGGGCGTCACGGTGCCGGGTGGCCACGGCGCGGGGCTGTTCGCGCAGGTCGCAAATACCCCCGCCGAGGCAGCCGAACAGGTGCGCGACCTGTATGCGCGCGGTGCCGACGTCATTAAGCTGTTCGTGACGGGCGGCGTGTTCGACGCGACCGAGGTGGGCGAGCCGGGCGTGCTGCGTATGCCGGTGGAGGTTGCCGCGGCGGCGTGCAAGGCTGCGCACGAGGTGGGCCTGCCGGTTATGGCCCATGTCGAGAGCACCGAAGGCGTGAAGGCCGCGCTTGAGGCCGGCGTTGACACAATCGAGCACGGTGCCCCGATGACTCCTGAGATCTTGGAACTGTACCGCGGCGCCGCGGGCACGCAGCTTGAGGATCGCGCGCCCAGCGTTACCTGCACTATCAGCCCGGCGCTGCCGTTTGTGTTGCTCGACCCGGAAAAGACCCATTCGACCGATACGCAAAAGAAGAACGGCGACATCGTGTGCTCGGGCATTATCGAGAGCGCCCGTGCCGCACTGGAAGCTGGCGTTAAGGTGGGCCTGGGCACGGACTCGAGCTGCCCGTTCGTGACGCAGTACGACATGTGGCGTGAGGTGGCCTATTTTGCCAAGTATGTCGGCGTGAGCAACGCCTTCGCACTGCATACGGCTACGCAAGTCAACGCCGAGCTGCTGGCGCTGGACGGCGAGACTGGCACGATCGAGTGCGGCAAGGCCGCCGATATCTTGGTGACGCGCAAGAACCCGCTCGATGACCTGTGCGCACTGCGTGAGCCGACGCACGTGATGTGCCGTGGCGATCTGGTGCGCAAGCTCAAGGTGAAGCGCATTCCCGAGGTGGACGCCGAGCTCGACGCGATTATGGCCATGCCTGCCGAAGCGCTTGCCGAGGAGCTGGCCCGCGACGGCGTGGCATAGGTGTGACAAAGGGACAGCTCCGTTGTCGCATACAAAAAGCCGAGGTCTCAACACGGGGCCTCGGCTTTTTTCGAACAAATACTTAAGACTGGGACAAACAAACCTGATTAATTGTCCCGCGTGCGGCGGCTAGGAGCGCGTTTCCATCTTGGCGTGGCACTTGGGGCAGGTGACGCGGATCTTGCCCTTACCCTTGGGGACGGAGAGCATCTGGCCGCAGTTGGGGCACTTGAGGTATGCCGTGGTCTTGCGGCCCTTCCACATCTTCTTGGCTGTGCGCTTGGCACGTTCAAAGTCTTCCTTGCTAGTACCGGCTGCGCGCGAGGCGTTGGCCGCTGCAGCTCCGCCGCCCAAGCTAGCTACAAACTTGCCCAAGCCGGGTACGTTTGCAGTCGCGGCGACAAAGGCCTCGTTCTCCTTACGACGTGCGTCGATATTTTTGGATAGGCCGCGCAGCACGCCAATCACGATTACGGCGATGGCAATCCAGCTGAGCCACTGGATGCGGGCTATCGATCCGATCATCGCGATGACGATGCCGGCAAAACCCATCACGATGGTGAG
>CABUVB010000205.1 GCA_902494815.1 uncultured Collinsella sp.
AAGGTGCCGCAGCGATTGAAGGCGGCGATAAACATGCGGATGGCGTTGGACGGCGTAGTGCCCACGAGCTGGGTTGCCGCCGCGAAGGCCGCCTTTTCCTCGGGCAAGACCTTCGCGACAACCGGGGTCATGTGTTCTGCCATGGCGCTTCCTTTTTGAAACGACGGTGGTGCGGATGGATGCGGGCCACGCGGCTGGGCGACGGGCTGTGAAGGCAACCCGATTGGCCCGCATCTGGAGTTTGTTCTACGGCGTTGGTATTACTTGGTATTCCAAAGTATTACCCCGCAGATAGAATACCATACCCGACCCCATGGGAACGGAGAAAAAACGGATCATTTTGTTGCTGAATAAGTCTTTAGAGCGTGATGATGTCCGAGATATTGAGGGCCCGAGCGTCAGCGGAATCGTGCGTGGCAAGCAACAGCATACGGCCGTCGAGCAAGTCGAGCACGACCTCGGCGCATGCGTCGCGCGCAGCGGTATCCAGACCGGTAAAGGGCTCGTCCAGAATCACCGCGTCGCCCGGACACAGCAGGGCTCGGGCAATCTCGACGCGACGGCGCTGCCCGCCCGAGAGCTCAGCCACGCGGGCATGCACATCGATCCCCGGTACCAGCAGGCGCAACAAGGCAGCGGCACTCGAGGCATTCACGCGTGCATCGGCGCACACCAGCACGTTATCCAAAGCAGAGGCGTCCTCGACCAGGCGCACGTCCTGAAACACCATGGAGCACGGTGCGCACTCCCCCGCCACCAGCGCAAGCAACGTCGACTTGCCCACGCCCGAAGCGCCCATCACACAGGTGCGTCCACCGGCGGGCACATGAAGCACCAGTCCGTCGAGCGCCGGCGCCCAGGGTGCACGATCGCCCACAGCGAGCGCAAGCTCCGCTGCAGCACCATCGCTCGCAGCCCCTGTACGCCCGCGCAGTCCATGCCCATGTGCCCGCACGGCCGCGCGCCACGCCACGGGTCCCGAAACCCGCAGCAGCCACACCAGCACGCGCTCACACGCCCACGAGGCGGCAACGACCAGCACGGTCCACGCCAGCAGATCAGCCGTCTCGATGAGCAGCTTCGCCTGATAGATGCGTTCGCCCACGGTGTCCGTCGCCATGCCGATGAGCTCCGCCGCCACGCCGGCCTTCCAGCTCATGCCGATCACGGCGCGGGAACACGAAAGCACAAACGGCAGGACCTCGCGCCAGGTGTGGGCGCAAAACAGACGCCAACCCCGCACGCCATGCAGACGAAACATCTGCTCCAGTGGCTTATCCGCTTGCGTCAAACCCTCAACCAGCGAAAAATACACGCCCGGCAGCGCCATCAAAAAGACCGCCGCAATGCTCACGCGCGCCGACCCCAACCAAATGAGCAGCAGGACCACCACGCAGGCAACCGGTGTCGCCTTAACAAACGAAAGCGCCGGCGCCACCAGGCGGGCAAACGTTCGCGACCGCACCGAGGCCCCCGCCAGCACACCGCCGCACACCGCAGCAAGAGCCAGCCCGCCCAGTATCCGTGCGCCCGAGCCCGCCAAAATCGCCCAGGTACCGCCATCGCACACCAGCCGCAGCAACGCCACCACAACAGCACCCGGCCCCGGCAAGATCAGCGGCTGCGCCACCAGCGCCGCCACCAGCATCCACGCGGCAAGCCAAAAGGCGGCGACGACACCTGCTGCCGCCACCGCCTTCATACGCTCTGTCATGTGTCGAGCAAACGCACGCACGGGCTACTCCAAGTAGTAGAAATCGTCAGCCGGAAGTTTACCACCCACGGCGCTCGCGTCCGCGTCGGACAGCACCTGCAGATACCCGCTAAGCGCCGCCTTCATATCCTTGCCCGTCTGGCACACAAGCATGCACCCGGGGATCGCCTTCTCGGCGATCTTGGCGTTGTCCACGATGCCGGCATCGACCACGGCCTGCGCCCAGTCTGCCGGTGCCGCATTGACAGCCTTAACACTCGCCGCATGGCAGCTCAAGAACTCCGCCACGGCCTCGGGATGTTCCTCGGCAAACGCGCGGCGCACCACGGTCACGCCCGTCAGCAAGCGCGAGCCCGTGTCACCCGCCAGCTCGTCCCACACATCGGTCAGGCTCACCGGCGCCGACAGCTTGCCTTCGCTCTTGGCGATGGCAGCGGTCTTGAACGGCTCCGGCAGCACGCCCACAACGGACGGGTCGGCAAGCAGGGCCGACAGCACCTCGGTGGGCTCGCTCTTAAACTCGAGCGCCACCTGGCCGGTCAGGCCCGCGCGCTCCAACAGGTAGTTCATGACGTACTCCGGCGTGGTGCCCTTGCCCGTCATGTAGACGGTATGGCCCGCCAGATCGCCAAACGAAGTAACGTCCGCGTTACCCGTCACCACGTTCAGCACGCCCAGCGTGTTGATGTCGATGACCTGCACCGCGCCCTCAGTCTTGTTATAGAGCACGCTCGCCACGTTGGCGGGCACCAGGGCAATGTCGATATCGCCCTGAATGACCTTGGGCACAATCTCGTCGGCGGCGGTGTTGATCGCAAAGTCGAACTCATTGTCCGTCTCGCCATCGGCAGCCTGGTCCATAAACTGCACCAGACCGATCGAGGTCGGCCCCTTGAGCGAGGCGACGTGCACCTCGACCGGCCCTGCAGCAGCACCGGCGCTGTCCGTGGCAACCGAGCCCGCGGCGGACCCGGCACCGGCAGCCCCGCCGCCACAGCCCGCGAGCGCAAGCGACAGCGCGCCCACGGCGAGCGCCGAGGCAAACCCCCGGCGCGACATCTCAACATCAAACGCGCGCATCGCTAGCATGTCCCCTCGTTAGGCATCGTCCATGCGTGATGGTCGGTATGCAGCAGCTCCTCGGCCAGTGGCGAGAGCGGCTCGCCTAAGAACTCGCGGTAGCACGCCTG
>CABUVB010000206.1 GCA_902494815.1 uncultured Collinsella sp.
AACGGGATTTGAGCCGGTCGACATCTTGCAGGGTATCTGCATGCTGGTCCAGATGGTTGTTGAGGGGCAGCCCGCGATCGACAACGCCTACCGTCGCGGCGTCAATGCCGACGGCAATCCTGTGGCGCGCCAGCTGGTCGAGCAGGTATTTGAGCCGTGCGATACCACGTGGCGCGGGCTGGGATCGATTGCGGCTTCGGGACTCGCCATTCGTCCCGAGTTTTCGCACTTTGATGCCAGCATGCGCTTTGACGTGTCCATCGAGCCGACGGTCGAGCCACGCGGGTGCCGCTGCGGCGACGTGCTGCGCGGGGCCATTACGCCGAGCGACTGCCCCCTGTTCGGCCACGCTTGTACGCCCGAGCATCCCGTCGGCCCCTGCATGGTGAGCTCCGAGGGCAGCTGCGCGGCGTACTACCGCTACCGCGACTAGTCCGGACGCACCCGCACACCGGCATCACCCACGATTGGAGTTTTCGATATGTCCCATAGCGTTACCGATAGCACCGTCCTGCTGGGTCACGGCTCCGGCGGCCAGATGATGAAACGCATCATCGATGAGGTCTTTTTGGATGCCTTTGGGTCGCCCGAGCTGCTCGAAGGCAACGACGCCGGCGTCGCCACGCTGCCCGCGAGCGGGCGCATCGCCATGTCGACCGACAGCTTTGTAGTCTCGCCGCAGTTCTTCCCCGGTGGCAACATCGGCCGCCTCGCCGTGTGCGGAACCGCCAACGACGTCGCGACCTCGGGCGCCAACGTGCGCTACCTATCGTGCGGCTTCATCCTCGAAGAGGGCTATCCCATGGATAAGCTCCACCAGATTGTGCAGACGATGGCCGAAACGGCGCACGAAGCGGGCGTGTCCATAATCACGGGCGACACTAAGGTGGTCGAGCGCGGCGGGGCCGACGGCGTCTATATCAATACCGCCGGTGTGGGCGAGGTACCCGCGGGCGTGGCGCTCAGTGGCGCAAACTGCCGGCCCGGCGACGTCATCCTGGTGTCGGGCACACTGGGCGACCACGGCATCGCCATCATGAGTCAGCGCGAGGGTCTGGCGTTTTCGAGCACCATCGAAAGCGACGCCGCGCCGCTCAACCACCTGATTGCCGATGTGCTTTCCGCAGCACCCGACACACGCTGCTTCCGCGACCCCACGCGCGGTGGCTTGGCGTCCACACTCAACGAGTTTGCCCAGGCCAGCAATGTTGCCATGGAGGTCGACGAGGATGCCGTGCCCGTGCGTCCCGACGTGCAGGCCGCCTGCGAGATGCTCGGCTACGATGTGCTGCAGGTGGCAAACGAAGGCAAGATGGTTGCCGTCGTGCCGGCCGAACAAGCCGATGCGGCGCTGGCCGCCATGCGCGCCGCCCGCTACGGCGAGAATGCCGCCGTCATCGGCCGCGTGCTGCCACTTGCCGAGGGCGCCCATCCCGCCGTGCGCGTGCGCACCGGCTGGGGCTCGACCCGCATTCTCGACATGCTCGTAGGAGAGCAGCTGCCGAGAATTTGCTAACGACAAAGGCTCAGGGCTATTAAAGATATTCAGATTCCAAACATGCCCGGCACGCATGCCCAGTATCATGGGGTGCGTTTTACAACTCAAGCGGCAGGAGCACCCATGGCAGCAGCTTTTTCCCATGTGATCTTTGACCTGGACGGCACCATTCTCAACACGCTCGAGGACCTGGCGGCCGCCGGCAACCATACCTGCGAGGCGCACGGCTGGCCCACGTTTGCCGTTGACGAGTACCGCTACAAGGTGGGAAACGGCATGCTCAAGCTGGTTGAGCGCTTTATGCCCGCCGAGTACGCAGGCGACGGCCGCATGTTTGAGCAGACGCTTGCCGAGTTTAGGGCTTACTACGGCGAGCACAAGGAAGACCACACCGCTCCCTATGCCGGCACGATCGAGATGCTCGACCGCTTGCGCGCCGCGGGCGTTCAGCTTGCCGCGCTCACTAACAAGGACCACGTCTCGGCGGCTCCGCTTATCGAAAAGTATTTTGGTTCCGAGCGCTTTGCGCTGGTGCAGGGCCGTGTCGATGCGTTTCCGCCCAAGCCCGAAGCACCCGTCACGCTGCATGTGATGGAAGAGCTAGGCGCCGACCCGGCGACCACGCTCTACGTAGGCGATTCCAATGTCGATATCCTGACCGGCCACAACGCCGGCCTTAAGAGTGCGGGCGTCAGCTGGGGTTTCCGCGGCCGCGCAGAGCTGGAAGCCGCCGGCGCCGACTACGTGGTGGACACCCAGGCAGAGCTCGCGGCGCTGGTGCTGGGCGAGTAACGAGCGACACTGCTTAACGCAGCCGCGGCAATTCTTCCGCGCGGAAAGCGCATCCCGTTTTGGAGCTCCGGAATGGGATGCGCTTTCCGTTTGAGGCGCATCAGGGAAACCGCATCCCGTTTCAGAGCAATATTCCGGGTCGCACTTTCCGCAACCCACCCCATCCGGAAACCGCGACCTACTATTCGGCCAAAAACCGGGTCGCGGTTTCCCAAGCACTCGATGCAACGCTGGCACAAGGAATGTCCCCAACTGCCGCCTGGTCATTTAAGAACATCCCCAATGACTACAAGTGCCGCACCATGGCAACGACGCAGGTAGAGGATGGACAGACACTATGACCCAATCCGAGGGCACTAAAAAGATAGGAGCCCCCGCTCGTGACCGCGGGTCGGGGCTGCGACAATGATGTTGAAGTGCCATAGGCGCAGCCGCGCCGCAACGAGGTTGGGAGGCTCCCATGCCAAAGTATTCTACCGCGTTCG
>CABUVB010000207.1 GCA_902494815.1 uncultured Collinsella sp.
ACCCGTCGAGCCGCTGGCAGGTGTCGATGCTGGCCGAGTTCGGCGGGGCCGCCGGGTGCTCGGCCGCCGGCTGGCGCAGGTTCTCGAACGCCGCCAGGCGCGCGGGCGCCCCCGCGGCGGGGGCCAGGAGGCTCTGGGAGGCGCTGCTGGCCTCGTCGCGCTCGGGAAGGCGGCTCCCGGCCGGCGAGGACGTCGCGGTCCGGATACTCGCCCGGGAGATAGCCTCCCTCGACGCCGACATCGAGGAACTCGACTCGCTCGTGGCCGACTCGCTGGCGGGCGACGAGGTCTACGAGTGCCTCCTCACGGTGCCCGGGATCGGCCCCAAGACCGCCGCGGCGCTGGTGACGTCGATCGACATATCCGCGTTCAGGGGGCACGACGAGCTCGCGAGCTATTGCGGCGTGGCGCCGTCAGACAGGCGCTCCGGGAGCAGCATCAGGTCGACGTCGCCTCAGCACGGCGGGAACAGGCGGCTCAAGAACCTGCTCATATTCAGCTGCAACTCCCTCATCGGCACGGACAACAGGTTCGGGAGGTACTACGGGGAGTGCAGGGCGAGGGGGATGAGGCACAGCAAGGCGCTGAAGGCGGTCGCGAGGAAGAGGCTCAAGGTCATCTACGCGATCATGCGCGACGCCGTCCCGTACGCGGCCTAGCGGGCGGCGGGATCAACCGAAGAGGAAACCAAGCGGGGGCGCCAGATGCCCGGATGCGTCATGCCGAAATGGCGCGAAGCACGCGGTTGACAAAACTATAGAGACACGTCCCAGAAAAATCATCCCGCGGGGCTTGTGGCTCACGCGGGATGATGGCGTCTTACTTTTTCTTGTCCTGTTCCAGCAGATCGGACGGTGAGCGATCGGGCTTGCCGCCGCGGAAAATCTCGCGGCCATGCAGACGATGCTCCAGGTCACGTTCGGCCTTTTCCTCGTCAATCTTGGTCTGGCTCACCACCGGATCCTCAATCAACGACGACACCGAGTTCACCTGCTTCTGAATGCGCTCGGCGATGGTGTCATCCATACTCACGATGCGCATCTTCCAGTCGATACTCGTGGCGTTGGATGAGCTCTTGGTCCACACGAACGTCAAAATGGCGCTCTGGTGGCCGCGCGCGGGGAACATGCCAAAGAAGGAATCGTGCTGAATGTTGCTATTCTCGTCGATATAGGCGTGAACGTTATACACCACGCGGTCGATCTTATCGTTGAGCAACGCGTTGGTCGCAAGCGCCGCGGCCTGAATCTGCCCGTTGGACAGCAGCTCGAGCTCGTTGGCAGACGATGTGTCCAACACCGTCACCTCGACCGTGCCCGTACGCTCATCGGCTTCATCGACGGTAAAGTCGAGCGGGAACTGCGTAAAGCCATTGCCCCACTCAAGGCCGCCCTTCAGCGCGGTCGAAACGGTATCGACCGAAACGCTCTCGGACAGGTTGGCGGTGTTCAGACGACGCATCACGCCGTAGCCAATCTGCATGCCCACGATCAGCACCAAAATACCGATGACCACGGCCATCGCGGTCTTCGTAATGGTATGGCTCACCTGCGAGCCCGAAGGATCGTCCTCGGACAGCGGGTCGATATGTTTTGCCTGGCTCGCGCGGTCCTCGCTGCGCAGCTGCGCTAGCGCCGCTTTGTCACCGCGCTTGACGGCGGCCTCTTTCTCGCGCATGCGCTCGGTACGCTTTTTGGCAAGCGTAGGATCCAAGACGCCGGATGCATCGATTTCGGAGAATAACTCCGTCACTTCTTCCGGAGTCAAAGGGTTCTTATCAGCCATGATCTTCCTGTCATATCAATCAGTCGAGCTCGTGCGCACGCGCACCTTCGAACTGCATTCGATAGTAACGGGCATAGGTGCCGCCACGGGCGAGAAGCTCCTCGTGCGTGCCACGCTCCACAACGCGACCATGCTCAACGGTCGCAATCTCATCGGCATGCTTAATGGTCGAAAGACGGTGGGCGATGATAATCGTGGTGCGGCCGCGTGCCAGCTCTTCGAGCGACTCCTGCACCGCCTCCTCGCTCTCGTTATCCAAAGCACTCGTCGCCTCGTCCAAGATCAAGATTTTGGGGTTCTTGAGGAACACACGCGCGATGGCAACGCGCTGCTTTTGACCACCCGAAAGACGGCTGCCGCGCTCGCCCACCACGGTGTCGTAGCCCTGCGGAAGCGATTCGATAAAGGTATCGATATTGGCGCGACGGGCCGCCTCGGAGATCTCTTCTGCCGTAGCACCCGGCTTGCCGTAGGCGATGTTCTCGCCAATCGTACCGTCAAACAGGTAGACATCCTGCTGCACCAGGCCGATGGCGCGGCGCAGGCTCTGCTGCGTCACATCGCGCACGTCCTGACCGTCGATGCTAATGGATCCGGTAGCCACGTCATAAAAGCGCGGCAGCAGCGAACAGGTCGTGGACTTGCCGCCGCCCGAGGGGCCAACCAGCGCGATGGTCTGGCCGGGCTTGATAGACAGGTCCATGTGGTCGATAACAGGACACTCGTCGGCATCGCCCTCGCCCAGCTCAACATCCTCGTAGTTAAAGCACACGTCGTGATACTCCACGGCGCCGGCAGTCACCTGCAGATCCGTAGCGCCCGGCTTGTCCTGGATATCCGGCGCCGTCGAGAGCACCTCGTCCATACGCTTAAAGCCGGCGATAGCCTTCTGATACGTTTCGGCCGAATTGACGAGCGTCTCAAGCGGCGTGCAGAACAGCGAAATATAGAGTGCAAAGGTCGCCATATCGACCGCCTGCAGCTGTCC
>CABUVB010000208.1 GCA_902494815.1 uncultured Collinsella sp.
TAACGGTTCCGGAAAAGGTTATCTACCTGCGGGAACGATAGGCAACCGGACACACATTCTGTCCGAGCGGTTAAAAGCGGGCACGGAATTTAAACGGCTGAAAAAGGGGCATCGACCTGTGCCGATGCCCCCAACGTGGACACACATTTTGTCCTATAAGCCCGAATCCATGCGGTGTTGCCATAAAAGAAAAGCCCCCGTTGCCGGAGGCTTTAAGTTCTATTGGTGCGGCGTATAGGATTCGAACCTATGACGTTCTGATTCGTAGTCAGACCCTCTATCCAGCTGAGGTAACGCCGCAGCGCAAGACATATAAAACCACTTTAGCTTATTGGAGTCAAGCACAATCTCAAACTTTTTTGTGGAACGCAGTTTTGTCATGCTGCTCCGCATATACCGCCGTTCCCCGTACGATCGATTGGCTTTTCGATCACGTCAAACTTGGCATCAAGTTCCCTCAGGAGCGATCTCACCCGCTGGGCACAATCATAATCGGCAAACGAGATACTCAGCATGCGCGCGACCTGGTTGGAAGTCCCAACTCCATAGAAGTGCTCCAGCGCCACAAGCCCCTCGTGCGCCACAAACGTCTCGACCACATGCGGCGACTCCTCAAAGCACCATTGTGTCAACGGACCCTCACTCGTCTGCCGAACCACCAGGCCGCCCATGCCAGACGGCTCACACGTTACAAGCAGGTACTCCCCGCCCTCGTCGCTCTCAAACAAAACCACCCGATCATCAAACAGCTCCATCGCGTCCCCTTTCTCTCGCTCTTATTTAGCAAAAGCATAACAGGTAGATAGCTGTATACAGAACAGTTGTTCGTGTGTTTTCTATTGAGCTGTCCGCACGGCATGATATGGACCTGCGCACGAAATAGGGCGCCCCCGAAGGAGCGCCCTTGCATATCCCCTATGCAGCCAAGTTACGCGACCGGCTCGATCTTCTCGAGACCGCCCATGTAAGGACGCAGAACCTCGGGGATCGTGATGGTGCCGTCGGCGTTCTGGTAATTCTCCAGAATGGCGGCCATGGTGCGGCCGGCCGGCAGGCCGGAACCGTTGAGAGTGTGCAAGTAGCGCGAACCCTTGAAGTTCTCGGGGTCGCGATACTTGATGTTGGCGCGGCGAGCCTGGAAGTCACCGCAGTTGGAGCAGGAGCTGATCTCCTTGTAGGCGTTGTAGCTCGGCAGCCAGACCTCGACGTCGTAGGTCTGACGGGCAGAGAAGCCCAAGTCGCCGGTGCACAGGCTAATCACGCGATACGGAAGGCCCAGCTGCTGCAGCAGGTACTCGGCCTCGGCGGTCATGCTCTCGAGCTCCTCGTCGGACTCCTCCGGCTTAGCGAACTTGACCATCTCGACCTTGTCGAACTCGTGCTGACGAATGATGCCGCGGGTGTCACGACCGGCGGAACCGGCCTCCTCACGGAAGCAGGGGGTGAAGGCGGTGTAGCGGCGCGGCAGGGTGTCGGCATCGAGGACCTCGCCGGCGTGCAGGTTGGTGAGCACGACCTCGGCGGTGGGGATCAGGAAGTTGTCACCCGAGACGTGATAGGCGTCGTCCTCGAACTTGGGCAGCTGACCCGTGCCAAACATGGTCTGACGCTTGACGACGATGGGCGGCCACCACTCCTTAAAACCACGGCTGGTGTGCGTATCGAGGAAGAAGTTGATGAGGGCGCGCTCCAGGCGGGCGCCGGCGCCACCGAGAACGGTAAAGCGGCTGCCGGAGAGCTTGTTGCCACGCTCGAAGTCGAGGATGTCCAGATCGGTGCCCAGATCCCAGTGCGGCTTAAAGTCGAAGTCGAACTCGCGCGGGGTGCCCCAGCGGCGACGCTCGATGTTCTCGTCCTCGTCCTTGCCGTACGGCGTGGCCTCGCAAGGAATGTTGGGCAGGTGAGCCATGAAGTCGTACTGCTCCTGCTCGAGGGCAGTACGACGCTCGGCCAGACCGTCAATCTTCTCGTTGACGGCGCGCACGGCCTCCTTGGCGGCCTCGGCCTCCTCCTTCTTGCCCTCCTTCATCAAGGCGCCGATCTTCTTGGACTCGGCATTGCGCGTAGCCTGGAGTTCCTCGACCTCGGTGATGACGGCACGGCGCTCGTCGTCGAGCTCAAAGAACTTCTCGCGATCCCAAGACGTCTGGCGGTTAGCCATGGCGACATCGATGGCATCGGGATTCTCGCGAACAAACTTGATATCAAGCATTAGATCCTCCGGCGATATACATTCCATTTAGGTTGCAACCTTGTACATGTATGGGCAAGTATATACTTATGAGCGTTTACGACCCAACTCAACTACGCAAGAAGGCACCCAATGGACGCAGTTTTTTCCTTTTTGTTTGGCACCCGCACCGGTTTTGCCATCCTTTTCGCCGGCGGCATCCTGTTATTTGCGATTCTTGCCTTTGTAATGGAGAAGCGTACCCATAAGATGTACGTCGACCGCGGACCCAAGTCCGAGGATGAGGAAGACAGCTTCTGGGACTAACCTGCCAAAAAGGGACAGGTTTATTTTGGTCTGTTTTATCTGAGCAAACGCAAGCGCCCCGCAACTGGAATTGAGCCAGTTGCGGGGCGCTTTTCGCTAAAAGGACAAAACCGCAGAAAATACCTGCCAAAAATAAACCCGTCCTTTTTTTGAGCCTTCGTGAGTTCGTGTGGGTAGTCCCTACGCCTCGCGCCCCGGCAGGGCCGGCTTCAGGTCCGAGCACCTGAGCATCACGAGGGCGATCAGGTTGTCGATGTTGCGGAAGCCGTA
>CABUVB010000209.1 GCA_902494815.1 uncultured Collinsella sp.
CCCCCGCCGCACGAAGTGCGCAGCGGGGGTTCTTTCATGTCCGAGGACGCGCTGGGAAGTTACCCCATGCGGCCAGCGGACAACTATGTAGCCTCAGACTAGAACATGCCCAAGAAACCGTGCACAAACAGCGCGGCCAGAGCGGCACCGACAAACGGTGCGATGCCAGGAACGAGCAGGCCGTACTTCCAGTTGTTGTCGGCCTTGTTCTTAATCGGCAGCACCTGATAGGCCATGCGAGGACCAAGGTCACGAGCCTGGTTCATGGCGAAGCCGGTGATGCCGCCCATGCCCATACCAACGGCCCAAACGATCAGACCGACGCAGATAGCGAGCATCAAAACGTTCTCGCCAGCGCGGCTAGCGGCAGCAAGGATGGCGCTGATGAACACGAAGGTGCAGATAGCCTCGCAGAAGAAGTTACGGGCATAGTTGGTGCCCTCGGTGGTGGGGTTGGTCGAGAAGATGTTGCGCTGAGCAATGGGATCGATGACACCATCGGAAGCCTTGAACTCATCGGCATACATCAACCACGCGATCACGGCACCCGCAAAGCCGCCGAGCATATCGGCAACCATGAAGGGGATGCAGCTGCTCCACGGCACCAGGCCGACGATGCACTGGGCAAGCACCATGGCGGGGTTCATGCACACGGCGCCGCCAAAGATAAACAGGGCGACCGAGATGCCAAAAGACCAAGTGGTGATGGCAAACATATGACCAGAGCCCTGATACTTGGTGCCCTTGAGCACGGTATCGCAGTGTACGCCCACGCCAAAGATGATCATGAGGGCCGTTGCGCCGAATTCGCAGAGGAGTTTGGTAAGCATAAAACCTTATCTTTCTTGTCGGTTATAAACGATTCGTTTGGGCCGCACGCTAGTGCTGCGCGACGACAACGCCCAGGCCATCGGGAATGACGGCCACCTTGGCATCGGCGCCCTTCATCTCAAAGGCGAGCTTGAGCGCCTCCTCGATAGTGTTGACCGGCGTCATGTGCATATCCTTGAGCATCTGGTGATCGCACAGGTCGGTGACCATGATCACAGGGTGATGCGCCAGGATGCGAGCGAAAATCTGGCTCGTCCACTGGTCGGGCAGGGTCTCGTCCTTAGGACGGTCGATGCAGGCGCGCTCAAACTCTGCCGGATCGTTATCGGCGATGTTGTGATAGAAGCCCTCGCCACCGTGACCGTCGGCACAACCGGCGACATCGATAATCACGCCGCCCTCGGGAAGCGTGGCCTCGGCAGCGCACATGCCCTTCACGGCCTGATAGATGTTCTGATCGAGCGGGTAGCCGCCGTTGGTGGTGATGGCAATCTCGCACTCAACGGGCTCAACGCCGGCAAGGCTCTTCACGAACTCGCAGCCGGCCTCGTGCGCCTTGTGAATGTCGCCGGCAAAGGAGCCGATGACCTCGTGCTTGCCGTTGAGCACCACGTTGAGCACAAAGGCAAGGTGAGCCATCTCGGCAGCGGCAAACATGTCCTCGCTCACGTGGTTATGGCACAGGTTGCCGGCGCGCGAATGAGAATCGTTCACGAACTGGCCGTTGTGGTTGTACATGATGGTCTTGTAGCTGGCAATGCCAGGCAGGACGGACTTGCGGCTACCAGAGAAACCGGCAAAGAAGTGCGGCTCAATAAAGCCCTCGGCAAGCAGCAGATCGCAATCGGCAGCAATCTTGTTGATGATGCACTCGCCGCCAGAAGGCAGGGTGCCGATCTTTTTCATCATGCTGTCGTCAGTCGCGACGTGCATAACGATTTCCTCGTTGGCAACGATCTCCTCGCCATACTTATTGACGAGTTCCTCGTGCGTCGACGGACGGTGCATACCCGTAGCAACCAAAATACGCACTCGAGCCTCGGGCGCAGCGGAATGGATGTGATGCAGCAGAATAGGCATCGTCACACGCGAGGGGACGGGACGCGTATGGTCGGAGCTAATGATGACAATATCCTTCTTGCCAGCACAAAGCTCCTCGAGCGAAGGCGAGCCATAAGGGTTGGCAAGTGACTCCTCCACAAGCTCTTCCTGCGATTTTGTAGTCTTAAACTCGTTTTGATGACCTTCCATCACACCCGCGAAGTTCTCATCCTCGAGCTCCAGATGCAACGTCTTGTGGTCAAACGGCAGTTCACATTCAAACAATGACGAGCGCCCTCTTCCTTTCAACTGACACACTAGATAAACCGTTGGAAGGATACGCCGCTCACCGAAAAACACCACCGTCCACCGACTCATTAACACAACGTTCATATTTGACCCACAACAAAACGGCCACGATCCCAAACGGGACCGCGGCCGCTACAGTCGTAAGGCGAGAAGCGCCAAATGCGCCACCGGGATAGACCCCATCCAAAACGCGCGAAGCGCGCCAGCTTTTCCCAGCCAGTAATCCGCCGAAGACCGGACATCGCAGGGTCCGCCATTAGTTTACTTTTAGGCACACTCCGCAGGACGCAAGAAGCCCTCGCCGCACGAAGTGCGCAGCGAGGGCTTCTTGCATGTCCGAGGACGTGCCTAAAAGTAAACTGATGGCGGGCCCGGACGACTACAGGGCTATCGATTACCCCGTGTTCTGCAATCCTGCCGAGACGCCGGTCACAGTCGAAAGAATCAGGCTCATGTACTCGGCCTTCTTCTCCTCGGCCATCTCGTCCTGGTTCATACGCACCTCGCGAAGGGCGCGGACCTGGGCGATGGACAGGGCGTCGACGTAGGGGTTACG
>CABUVB010000210.1 GCA_902494815.1 uncultured Collinsella sp.
GGCTACCACCCGTTTTTTGCTGGACATATGTTGCGCAAATGACCTTGCTACAGCCTTCCGTGGGCTTGCCCGATTTTTGGGCCGGCTCGGGCTTTGAGGACAAGCTGCTGCAAGCTCAGGGCGATTTTTCGCTCAATGCGGGCCAGCACAGTGTGACCTATTTGCCAAACGACGATACGGTAACAACCGGTCGCTACCAGGTGCTGCTATACGACAACAACTTTGGTGCGACCGAGCGCTATCCCAAGTTCGACTGGGGCCAGCTGGGCGCCGCGGTGGTGACCGACTACAGCAAGGGAACGCATTCGTTTGGGCGCTTCTTTACGGTGGACGAGGCCGCGCGCACCTACGAGCTTGTGGACCAGATCGCAGTGCCGTTCTCGGGTTATGTGAGCAGTGCGCAGCGCGTCGGCGGTTCGAATAGCACGCTCGTGGCATCGGGCATGGCCAAGACCTTTGCCGAGTACGATCGCTATGGACTGCCCATCGCCGCCTACGAAATGGAAGCCGAGAAGTACATCTACTGCGTGTACAAGTACGAGCTGTAGCGCTGCGCTTAGGTTTGACCAATGGAGTATGAAAACACGCCGTTCGCCGATGCCCCCTCCGCGAGTGGCAGCCATATGGTTTGATGTTAGAAACATATGGCTGTCGCTAGCCTGCTTGCGACGTTCCCCCTGACATCGGAGGTTCCAGGTATGTTTCGCGCTCCGTTAAACAACTATCGGTTGGGCTAACATGGGTCGCCGTGCTATTTCGATAACCCTTGCAGTGGTCTGCCTGGCTGTGCTCCTGGGCGCTACAGGGCTGTTTGCTATAAGCCGAGAAACGTCCTATATGCAGGAATGCGCTTCCGAAGGGTTTGCCATTGACGGTTACTATCGGGACGACAAGACGAGTCTGGAAACCCTGGCCTTTCTTGAAGAGGATAACCATCGGTGGCAACTGGTCGACAAAGACGGCAGCTGCGTTGACGGGCAGTTTAAGCGTACGGATGACCCCAACATCCTGATATTAAAGAAGGAAAACGGCGAAGAATTCGGTACGGTCCACGTGGCGTATATGTCACGCCGACGCGAGCAGGGCCAGCTCTATCTATTTAGAGATAGCAAGGTGACCCGATTTTATCTTGTGAGCACCGATCCGGCGTTTACGGTGGAGTCTGGCGATGTCGATGCGGACGTCTGATTCACGGCAATAAAACAGCGAGCGGGGCGCGGACGTGAACTACGTCCCGTTTTTTGCTTGTGCCTGCGTCGCGTCTGAGCCTCGCCGCGACTTGCGCCTGTGCGCGGGAGCCATCCCATGCTCCGCATTACTCCACATCAAATTCCACGCGGTCGAGATCGGGCACATTGAGGTCGATGAGCTTACGGGCGACGTGACGGTCGTGTGCCCCGAGCGCCTCGCTTGTCGTCACATGGGCGACGATTTCGCGCTCTACAATGCCTTCCTCGTCCCCTTCGGTAGCCGAGGTCTCGACGGCGACGGTGTAATCCTTAAAGCTTGGCAGCACCGCGGCAAGCTCGCGCGTGGTTTCGGTGACACCGTAGCCGTCCTGCACGCCGGCCTGCGCCGAGCCAATGGAACCCGCCGTCATGACGATGCAGGGGATGGCAAAGACCACCGTGCCCACAATAATGCGGCGGCGCACCTTGCGTGACAGCTCATCGACCTCGGCATTTTCCTCGGCTGTCACAATGCCGTCGCCGTTGAGGTCGCGCTTGAGCGGTGCACGTAAAAGAAGCAATACGGCTTCGGCCGCCAGCGCGATAAAGACCACGTTGATGCCAAACTCGTAAAGCGCCGAGAGAAACAGTGACCCGCTTGCGATGGCGATGCCGTAGCCCGCCGCGCACAGGGGCGGCATGAGCGCGGTCGCCACGGCCACGCCGGCGATGAGCGTGGCGGGTTCCTGGTCGCGCGAGTTGCCTAGGCCGCCCGCAAAGCCGCCCGCGAGCGCGACGGCAAGGTCCCACACAGTCGGTGTCGAATTGTCGATGATGGCGGCCGTGGTGGTGCCAAGGGGCGAGAGTTTAAAATACAGTGTGGACGTGACCAGGCAAAAGGCCATCTGTAGAGCCAGGCTGGCAATGGCCTCGACGGTGATCTCGCGGTCGAGCGTGGCAATGCCGTATGCCATGGCAAGAACCGAGCCCATGAGCGGGCAGATGAGCATGGCGCCCACGATGGCGATGTCCGAGTCGATATCGAGGCCGATGCTTGCGATGAGCATGGCGATGATGAGGATGCACAGGTGAGAGCCAGTCAGACGCGCCCCGTTTACAAAACGCTTGCGGATCACGTGATAGGGCGCGCGTCCCTCGCGAATGTTGAACGCGCGCTTTAAAAAGCGACCAGCCTGTTCGGCAGCCTCGCTATGAGCAGGGCGGATGCCGTGGCGCCGGTGATGGCGTTCGCGTAGTCGCTTGATCTGTTGTTTGTCGAGTTCCATGTCCACCTCGTTCCAGCGCGGTCCGCGCAACGCGCCCGTTGTCTTAACTCTACACCGTGGCGGGCGGGGTGTCTGTTGGATGCGGAATCCGATAGGGCGGATGACGCGGGAGCAAATGCAAATCATAGGCTCAATTCGATCCTGCAAGAATACGATGCACCAGTTCCTACATATGTGACGAAATTGTGAAGCACGAGAGCGCGAATTTCAAAAAATCCGCTGGTGACCAATGTTGCGCAACAGAATTCAAAAATCGACAGCTA